>CAZDHN010000425.1:0-5886 GCA_964505115.1 uncultured Planctomycetaceae bacterium | reverse complement strand
GGTTCCCCGGCGGAACCCCCTTGATCCGCGCATTGACTATGCAAAGATCAATAAAATCAGGATCGCGGTTGCTTCCCGCACAACGGCGGGCAAGGCCGCCCGCTAAATGACGAGGTGATTTACCGGCGAAAAAAAACACCTGCCCCGTGGGGTGGGCTGATGAAAATGTTCTTCATGTGTGTTTCTTGCTAACCGTGCGTGGCGGCGGCGAGCTTCTTCATAAACAGCGACTCGCCGGGTGTCACTGGCGTAGGAGTCTTTCAATACCAATATTCCCCAGTTTACCCAGTCGCCTAACTTTTCATCAGCCCACCCGTGGGGTGAGGGGTGTACGCAGGGTTTCGGCACGGCCACAATGGTTACACCGTCGGCGTCCTGCTTACAGGCGCCCAACCGTCGCAATCAAGCAACAGATATGACAAGGCAGTCTTCCCGTAGAAGTGAAGGAGTCTCGATAATGATGATACCCACGCTGTTTTCAGTTAGTTACGCGGGGCTGTGGGGGCAGAACCGGCTCGACCTGAAATCGTTCATCGGCAAAGCCGCGGAGCTGGGCTATACGGCGGTGGAACTGATGGGCAAGAGGCCCCATCTGTCGATCGTTGATACCGACGACCGGCAGATCGACGAGATTCGCCAGGCGGCCGTGGTGGCCGGCATCGAGATCGCAACGATCGCCGGCTATACCAACTTCACCATGGGACGCGACACTGAAATCCCCTCGGTTGAAATTCAGGTGGCCTACGTGCGCTCGCTTGCCCAACTGGCCCAGAAATTGGGCGCGAAAATCATTCGCGTCTTCACCGGATACCATAAGGACTCGGACGCCTACGCCCGCGATTGGGGAATCTGCGTCGATGCCATTCGAGAATGCGCCCAAGTGGCCGCCAAGCACGGTGTCATGTTGGGGGTGCAGAACCATCATGACGTGGGCGTGAGTGTCGACGCTTACGTCGAGTTTCTCGACGAGGTCGACCATCCAAACTGCCGGGCGATGTTCGATCCCTGGGCGCCCGCGCTGCATGGCGACGATCTGCGCAAGGCGGCCCGACGGCTGGCGCCACGCATGGTCCAGACAACGCTGGCCGACTACCTGCGGATACCCAGGTACGAGTATTTGCCGGGTCTGGTCAACTACAAGCGGCTCGACGACATGGTTCGGGCGGTGCCGCTGGGCCAAGGGTTCGTCGACCTGGACGACTTCTTCGCCGGTTTGCGTGAAGGCGGTTTCAACGGTCACGTGGCCTACGAGATGTGCTCGCCCCTGCGCGGCGGAGGCAGCGCGGAGAACCTCCATCAGGCCGCCGCCGCCAGCCTGGAGAAAATCCGCCAATTGATCGGCGAAGGGGAGTAGAGGAACGATCCGGCGAAAGCAGCAGGGCGGCGAAGGGAACGGTTCTGGAGTGTTGCGGAAGCGGGGTGACATGTCAAACTCCACCCCGAAACGGGTTCGGTTTTTGTTGTGAGTCGCGCCGTGATATCAGGCCCAAAGGGCCGCGCTATCATAGCCCATGGCGTAGCCCTGGGGCTGCGGCGGAACAACCAATCCGGAAGGCCCAACGGGCCGCGCTAAGGCGGTTAGCGCGCCCCGTTGGGGCTTGCGGCGAGGTGACGGCTGAGTTACCCAGGGCTGCGCCCTGGGCTATGATAGCGCGGCCCGTTGGGCCTGAAACAGCACAAACAACAAAGGAGCGCCACCAATGAACAGAACCTTCCGACTTTCCCTGCTACTGATTGCCATGGCGGCCGCGGCCCAAGCTCGGGCCGATTGGCAAGTCTGGACGACCGGCCAGACGAAACGCGTGCTACGCGACGCTCCAGCCGAAACCGCCACGGCAACCAAGCTGGCCGCCGCCGCAAACGAATGCGAGAGTTTCCAGATACTCATGCGCTCCGATTCGCCGGTCAAGGGCGTTAACGTCGAGCCGGGCGACCTGTCGGGTCCCGACGGAGCAAAGCTGCCGGCCGCCGACGCCCGCCTCTTCCGCCAGCATCAGTTCAGCATCACCGTGCCGACCTTCCGTAACGAGAATTTTGAGCCGGGCTGGTATCCAGACGCCTTGATACCGTTTACGCATCCTGTAACTGGCAAGCCGCTCCAAGGCGCTCGGCTGAGTGCCGTGCCGTTCGATTTGCCGGCCGACCAGACGCACGGTTTTTGGATCGATATTTGCGTTCCGGCCGGTGCCAAGCCGGGGAAGTACTCGGGCGTCTATCGAGTAACGGCCGAGGGCCGCAAGGCGCTGGAGCTGCCGGTCGAGTTGACCGTTTGGGATTTTGAGCTACCGAAGGTCGTCACGCTGCAAACTGCCTTGGGCTCGCCCGCCGCAAGGATGAGAGGCTACTACGCCCAGCGGGCCAAGCAGGGCAAGGAAAAGGAACCGGCCGATTGGGCGGCGGTCGACGAGCAATGCTCCGAGATGCTCGCGCGGCATCGGATTAACACTTCTCCTCCGCCGGGCAGCCTCAAGCCCGTGGCCCAGGCCGACGGTTCGTTCAAAATCCCCAAGGAGCAGATCGACGCCTTGCGAAAATTCATCGACCGCTATCAGCCCAACGCGATCAGCACGCCTCATCCCCGTAGCGCGGTGAAGGACCCCGAGGCGCAGCGCGACAAACTCCACGCCTGGCTGGCGAGTTGGGATCGAGCAGCCAAGGAACTCGACCGCCCGCAAGTGACCTTCTACATGTATTTACGCGATGAGCCAAACGAGAAGGAGGCTTATGAGTACGTGCAGCGCTGGGGGCGTGCGATTCGGGCGGCCAAGTCGGTGGTCAAGGTGATGGTCGTCGAGCAGACGTGGACGCAGAACGAAAAGTGGGGCGACCTCTACGGCGCGGTCGATATCTGGTGCCCGCTCTTCTCGCTCTTCAAGCCCGAGAGTGCCGCTAAGCGTCAGGCGGCGGGCGAGACCGTTTGGACCTACACGGCGTTGTGCCAGGGCAAGATGACGCCCTGGTGGCATACCGACTTCCCGCTGCTACACTATCGGGTTCCCTCCTGGATTAGTTGGCGATACCGAATTCGCGGCCTGCTCTACTGGGGCGGCATGTCATTCTGGCGACAAGTAGACGACCCCTGGACAAACGCCGGAACGCTCGATCGGCGCGACCGCCGCAAGGAGTTGCTCTTCAACGGCGAAGGCAGCATCGTCTATCCCGGCCGCGCGGTCGGCTACGAAGGCATCGCGCCCAGCCTGCGTTTGAAGGCCCTACGCGACAGCATCGAGGACTACGAGTACCTGGCAATTCTCGAGCGCGCGGGCCTGGCCGCCGAAGCCGAGAAGATCGTGCTGCCCCTGGCCGGCTCCTGGTACAAATGGAATACCGACCCCGCCGCCTACCAAGCAGCCCGCGCCAAGCTGGCCGAGTTGATTGTGAAGGCGAAGAAGAAGTAGCGAGATCGTCGTAGGGTGCCACTGCTGGCTTGTCCAGCAGTGGGAAGCATAATGCGGCGAAGACACTGCTGGGCAAGCCAGCAGTGGCACCCAAATCGCCGGCAGTCCGCTCGGCTACTAACCCTTCAACGTCTCCATTACGCGGTCGGTGATGGCTTGGATCAGGGCTTCCTGGCCGGTGCCGTTGGAGGGTGCGGCCGCGGATGCCTGCCCGGGACTGTAGCGTGGCGGCTCGAATGCTCGCGGCTGGACGCCGGCCGACTTCCAACTCTCGCGGAAGACATCGTTGGCACAGATGTCGCAGTTCTGCACGCCATGGCGAGGGTCCTTCATGCCCCATTCTTCCTTCAGGTTCAGCAGGGCTTCGGCCTCGGGCTGGGTGAAGTAGCTGACGTTCCCCAGGCTTCGGGCCAGGAAGAGCATCCGGCAGTAGGCGTCCAGCACTTCGGTCCACCAGTAGGCCTTCTCGACGGTCGTACCCCAGCTTACCGTGCCGTGGTTGGCTAGAATCACCACGTTCGCCTTCGCGACGAAAGGCAGAATCGTATCGGCGAAGTTCTGGCTGCCCGGCGTGTCGTACTTGGCGATCGGCACCTCGCCCAGGAAGATTTCAACCTCGGGCAATACGCACTGCGGAACCGGCTCCCGGGCGATGCCGAAGGCGGTGGCGTGTGGTGGATGGCAGTGGACGACCGACTTCACGTCGGGCCGCTCCTGCATGATGGCCAGGTGAAGCTTGACCTCGCTGGTCATCTTCCGCCTACCGGATATCTGGTTGCCGGCCATGTCGACCACGCACAGATCGTCGGGCTTCATGAACCCCTTGCTGATCTGCGTGGGCGTGCAGACGACTTCCTTCTCGCTGACGCGGTAGCTGATGTTGCCGTCGTTGGCGGCGGCGAACCCCTTCTTGTAAAGGCGGTCGCCGATATCGCAAATCTCTTGCTTGATCTTGTGCAGGTTTATCATGGAATTGGTCCTATTCAATACTTTCGATTTCGATATTCACGTTATCCAGAATCGCCGCGTTGTAGGCGTCGATCGGTTTTACTTCGGGATAAAACGGTACGGCGGCCTCGCGGCCTTCGCTGATGGCGATGCGATGCCCGATGCCGGCACCCAGTTCGTCGAACACGGCGATCTCACCGGCCGGCTCGCCGCCTTTATTGGTCAGGTCGTCGAGCGAAAGCGGCACGACCAGCTTGATCCGCGCCCCAGTGAGGCTCGGGTGGTGGCGGTTCAGCGTCACGGTGCCGATCACTTCGCCAATTCGCATGTTGACTCCATAATAGAATAATAGCGTTCTTGCGGTTTGCGCGACCAACGGTCGCGGCTTTATAGGATGTTGGTTCTAACTAAGGTGATTCATCAATCGGTCGGGGCCCGGGCATTGGCGGGGACCCATTCGGTGGAAGTCGCGGATCAATTGTTTCAGCAGGAACAGGCTGATTGTTCTCGGGTTGATTGCCAGCAGGTTGGCTCCCAACAGGGCGGTCTCCTTGGCGGTCGTGGCCGGATCGGTTGCCGCGACCGCCCGAACGCCGGGCAAACGGTTCGCCGCGCAGACGGCCGTCGCCGGACGCGAACTCAGCACGACGGCCAGCGTCGCCGCGTCGCCCAACTCGCCGGCCAGTTCGGTCGAGGTGGCGACCACGCAGTCCGACTTACGCGGGTCGGCCTCGATCCCGTCCTCGCGAAGCGCGTCGATCAGCCCGGCCGGGTCGAACGACTTGCCCAACGTGGTCAGAATCAACCGGCAAGCGCCGTTGGGGCTGGTGTCGCTCGACGGTTCCGAGCGAACCAGCGTGATATTCTTGTTGCGAAGCAGATCTTGCACCGAAGGCGTAACCACCGCTTGCGGACCGACCACCACTCGTCGCACGCCGCCAAGCCGATCGTCGAGTTCGGCCGTCGTCACCACCCGGGCCGTGACGACCAACTCGTGAGGGCTGCGGACAGCCAACACTTTCGGCTTCTCGGACTTTGCGGGCGAAGCCGGCGCGGGGCAATTGCCCGTATCGCACTCGGATATCTTCGCCAGTTCGGCCAGCACCTCGCGGACGATTAGCTGGATGTCGATCGACGGTTCGGCCATCAGTCGCAAATCCCCATTACGTTCCAGCGGACGGGCGTGGTGTTGCTGTCGAGCAACTCCCGCGTTGACTTCCCGTCGCTGCTTACAATCACGGTCTCTCCAGTTCCGGCCCCAAGACTATCGACGGCGAGCACGGGATCGCCGTCCGGAGTTCGCTCATCGGGCCCCAACGGCTGCACGACCAGCAGCTTCCAACCTTCCATCGAAGGATGCCGCACCGTCGCCGTGGCGTTTCCAATGACGCGACCCTTTAGCATTCAAGTCCTCTAATGTCCAATGACCAATGAATGACCAATTTCCAATTCCCGCAACACTTCAGCCATCTGAAGTAGTTCTCACACAGTTTGCCGTATTACGCCCATTCATGGGCGTTTCCGCCGCAGGCGGTATTAG
>CAZDHN010000424.1:0-5893 GCA_964505115.1 uncultured Planctomycetaceae bacterium | reverse complement strand
GTGAGCTATGAGCAGTGAGCTATGAGCAGTGAGCCTTTCGTAAGCCACGTTCCTCCTTGGCTCACTGCTCATAGCTCATCGCTCACGGCTCCTTGGACAAAACGGTTCGCATTGTCTCCAGCAGCCGGGTCAAACCGACGCCGACGAGGTCTTCCATTTTACGAATACGGACGTTAATGCTGGCGGTGGAAAGCACCAGCGGAATGGCAATTGCCAGCCCGCAAGCGGTGGTGATCAGTGCCAGGCTGATGTCGTCGGCCAGGACGGTTGGGTTTGTTTTCTGTTGATCCTGGCTGGCGAGTTTTCCGAAGGCACCCATCATGCCGATCACGGTTCCCAACAGGCCGACCATGGGTGCGGCTTTGATCACCGTGTAGACCCAACTCAGCCGATACTCCAGGTCGGACAAGACGTCGCGCTGGAAGCGGTCGACGACCAGGCCGCGGAGCTTGGCGTAACCGATCTGGCGGTTCGAGATGGCCAGCAATGCCAGTTGCGGCATCGCCCGATCGTCATCCTGGCACATCTGGCCGGCGGCGTCGAAATCGCCCGACAAAAGGCTGGCGTCAACCTTGTCCAGGAATTCGTCCTGTTCGTCCTCGCCTCGGAACCGGGTTTGTGCCACCCGACGCCAAACCAGGATAACGCAAAACGCGCCCCACAAGGCAATCAGGCCCAAGGCCACGTAGATCACGTAGCCAGCAATCGAAGTCAGTATTTCCATGATATGTTTGCCTTTGAGCTTTGAGCAGTGAGCTTTGAGCAGTGAGCTTTGAGCAGTGAGCTTTGAGCAGTGAGCCTTGAGCCTTTGGTAAACGCGCTCTTCCTTGGCTCATTGCTCATGGCTCATAGCTCATAGCTCCTTTACCATTCGTACGTTTGATCCATCACATAAAACTTGTATCCCGCGGGGTCGGGGCGGATGCCGAAACGGGTGGCGCGGACGTTGGCGGCCTGATCGCCCGCTTGTGCCTTCTCCATTACCAACAAGCGGGATTCCAACTCCGCCGGCAGAAACTTCAACACCAGCCGGCCCTTGGCGGCTATTCCGGCGCGGGCAAGCAACTCGATATCGGCCTGCTGCAAGTCGCCCGAGCGCCAGGTGAGATAGTAGCGTTTCTCCTGCTTGGCCGAACCGGTCCGCCGCTTGGGCTTGGGGTCCGACAGTTTGGCGGCGTACTCGACTTTTCCGTCGGGCATCAGCACCGCCAGTTCGATGCCGAAGAAGTCCAACTGCCGCGCGTATCCGAGCAGCGTGTTTCCCTTGTCGAACACGACCTCCCAACGCCGACGTCGTCCGCCCGTGCCGTCACCCAACCCGTTGCCACCCCGCCGGCCGCTCGACTTTCCGCCGGATTCGAGTTCCTCCGAAAGCGCCGGATCGGCCAGCACTGCCTGTTTGGCGGCCACGGCGTCGGCCACGGCGGCCAGCGTCTCCTGTAACATGGGCTCTTCCTGGTCGATGACTTGTTCGCTGGGCGTTTCCAGATCGTTGCCGTCACCCAGCGGGCCGTCGCCCGTGCCGATCTCTTCCAGAAGCACCGGCACTGCCACCCGACCGGCAAATATCCGGCTGCTTAGCCAGACGATCAACAGCCCCAACACGGCCGCGCCGATCAGCACGACCAAGGAAATCAGCATACTGGCAACCCGATCGTAACGCGATACGGCCAGCCGATACGTCACCGGCATTGCCTTTGGCGATTGCTTGATACGTGTTGCGTGCAAACCGTTCAGTCCTCGAATTGGGCATCCGGCCGGATCGCCAGATACCACGCCTTCCAATCGTCGATCGCTTTGCGACGTTCCGCTTCGCTCGGTTTGTTCGGCAAGCCGAAGCCGTCGAACTTCCGGCTGATTCGTCTCAGGCCGTTCCGAGCCTCGCCGACCACGCCTGGAGCCGGATCGCCCAGGGCGTAGATGAGCGTCGGCACGTGATCCAGATCGCCGGAGCGGACCAAGGCCGCAACGGCCGCGCGCCGGGCTTCCGCTGAGTTGTCGCGAGCCAACTCGCGAAGCTTGGCCGCATGTTTGGAAATTAGCGCCCGGCCCTCTTCCGGCGGTAGTTCGGCCAATCTCTCGATGACCTCGGGATCGCGCAGCCCGCCCGGCTTCTTCATCGCCGCCAGCAGCGAGTCCGCCAGTCCGGCCGACGACTTGGCAACCACCTTGCCTCGCGCCACTTCCACCCGGCTGGTGTCGGCGGGCAGCCCGCGTCCGCCGACCAATGTTCCATCGCCCAGCCCATGAGCGGTCTCGATGCGTTTTTTCGTCGAGCGTAAGAGGAAGAGCACGGCAAACGCCGTGTCGACCACTTCACCAGCGTTACTCTTCCAGGAACCGCTGTCATTCTGCTTGTCGGCAAGGAATCGAACGCCCTCGTTGTACCACAGGGGCTCCTTCGGCGGTTTGCCGAGCGACGCCTCGCGAAAACTCTCGTATCGCTCCAAAGCATACAGGTAGTAGTAAGTCCATGTGGTTGGGTCGATCTCAGCGTTCTCCCTCACCCACTTGTCGCCACGGGCTTGGACCTTGCGGATCAAACGCGGGTCGATCCTCATGCCAGGCACGCGGGCAGCGGCCTCTTCCTTGGCCTGGACCTCCTCCATGGCGGGCGGCAGATCGGTATCTTTCCTGGCCGGCCCGTTGAGCCCCAGAAGATCGGCACAAATATAAACGCTACCCAACCCGGCAACCGCCATGCTCGACTTGACCCCGCTCTGTTTGACCGGCTCGAAATTCTTCGACACCTTGCCCTGGTAGCCAAACGCTCCGGAAGGGTCCTGCGTCCTCAGCAGCCAGAGCGTGACGCCCTCGATCGACTCCGGCGCGACGTTGAACCCGGCTTGTATCGCCTCCCAGGAGCTTAACACCCCGTACTGCGTCATCGAGGTGTCGCCGGTCTCCTTGGCGGGATAGCCCCAGCCGCCGTGCTTCTTCTGACGCACATCCAGGCAGTCGAGCAACTCCTCGATCTCCGGATGATATTCGCTCGGATCAAGCGTGATCAGGAAGATAATCGACAACCCGACGCTGTAGATATCGGCGCCGATGTCGGCCGGCTTTTCGGCGCCGGCCAAGCTTTTCTTGATCGCCTCGACCGCCGCAACGATTTTGGGATGGTCGGGCTTGGCCCCATGCTTCAATAGCGCCATGCCGACCAGCGCCCGCGCGCCCAAGCGAGTGTCGTTGGCCCCGTCGGACTCGAGAAACTCGATCGCCCGACTAACCATCAGCCGCACCTCGCGACTTTGGGGCGTGGCTGCCGGTGCCCCCGGCGGGAATCCGGCCAGCACCCCGACCACGGCCGCAACGATCAGCAATAGCAGGGTCGGGAGTCTATTGATGGCCGTGCCCGCAACCCAAGAGAACCAGCAAACACGCGCGCACGGTGCGCACATGTCGCAACGTAAGACTCGAAAGCCCTGGTTTCTCATAAGACGTTCCTTGTCATCGCCGGGCCAACGCAACTCGACCCACCCCCCATGCTGGGGTTACGGCCGTGGCGGAAAACCGAAGTCGACGGGAAAAGATCGCCACGCGGCCCGTGGCCACGGTAATACGGGGCCCGAATTAGAAAACGCGGCCATGGAGACAAGCCGGGCGAGCCTTCCCGAAACGAAAAACGGCCTCTACACTACTAACCGCACAAATCGTTAAGTTCTTGACAAAGTCTAGCGACCAACGGGAGCGAGTCCTTGCCCGGGTGCGGTAGCACCGCTTTGGTTGGTGGCCCTGCCGCCCTACGCACGATTTCTATCCGATGTTGGCGCAAAATCCCCCAGCAGAAATCGTATTGCCCCAGCGTCGCCATGTCAAGCGTCCTGCGCGGCCAATAGACTACCCATGCCTCGCATGCCTCCCACTTTTGCGGCATTGGGTCGCGTCAAGGGGCGAGCGAGCCGTAAATGATTGACGAATTGACAACCGAGCGGCGGATTGTATACTAAGAGGCTTGCCTTCTACTGAACAGGAGGCTCCGGACAGGTAGCTCAGTTGGTAGAGCACTGGACTGAAAATCCAGGTGTCGGCGGTTCAAGCCCGCCCCTGTCCACTTGAGTTAACGTGCTTAAAAGTAAGGACTTACGGCAATTCGCCGCAAGTCCTTTTCTCTTCGATGCAACCTGCCGATAGGCAATCCCGATCAGACCTTGTCGGGGTCGGGAACGATGAACGGCTTGCGCGACTCGCGCGTGAGCATGGCGTTGGCCTTGTCGTTGCCCACGAACTTCTCGCTCTTCGGATCGAACGTCAGCGTGACGCCATAGCGGAGCTTGGTCTTCTCGGGATCCAGCCCGTTGTCCTTCAAGTGCTGTTCCACCCGACCGTAGGTGGTCGCCGTGTCCTCGTTCGTCTTGACGGCGGGCAGCCGGTTCTTGATTTCCGAGACCGGGATTTCATCGCCCAGCAGGTTGGAAATATTGCCCGTGTGGCACAACGCGCTGGAAAGATGCCCTTGGAGAATCTCGCCGTTCAGCTCTTCGGGTTTGCGGCTGCGGACGGCCTTGACGAAGTTGTCGAAGTGATCGCCGCCACCTTCGAACTTAGCGATCTCCTTGCCGTCCTTGTCCAACGCGACTCCGCCGTTGTAGCTTCGAAGCACGACATATCCGTTGCTTCCGTAGAAGATGACGCCGACGCCGGCGCCCATCAGCGGATCGGTCTTGAGGTTGCGGACCTCGAAGACGAGCGTCTTGTCGCCGAACTCGTGCATGGCGACCTGCAGGTTGTTCGTCTCGCCGGCCTCGTTATCGCCGTAACCAACCCGACCACCGTAGGCCACTATCCGATCGCTCAGCCGGTCCAGTCCCAGACCCCATCGGGCGATGTCCATCTGGTGGATGCCCTGGTTGCCCAGATCGCCGTTACCGCAACGCCATTGCCAATGCCAGTCGTAATGGAAGCGAGGCCGGGTTAACGGGCCCATCGGCGCCGGACCAAGCCAGAGGCTGTAGTCCACTTCCTTCGGCACGTCGTAGACACCCCGATCCCCAATTCCGCCCCGTCGCCGATGGCACAAACCGCGAGCCAGCTTCACTTCGCCGATCTTGCCCGAGTGTACGTACTCGATCGCCGATTGCGTGCCCTCCGTCGAGCGGCATTGCGTGCCGGCCTGACAGATCCGCTTGTACTTCCTGGCGGTCTCGACCAAACTGCGGCCTTCCTGGACATTGTGGCTGACGGGCTTCTCGACGTAAACATCCTTGCCCGCCTGCATGGCCCAAATGCCGGCCAGCGAGTGCCAGTGGTTGGGCGTGGCGATGCTGACGATGTCGACCGACTTGTCGTCGAAGATCTCGCGCATGTCGCGGACGAACTTCGGCTTTCGACCTTGTTACTACGCTACCTGCTCGACCCGATGCTGGCCGATCTTCTCGTCCGGATCGCAAAGGTAGGTCACCTCGGTATCCTTGCGGCCGATGAACGCGCCAATGTGTGCCTGGCCCCGGCCGCGTGTTCCGATTACCGCCACGCCGAGCTTGTCGGCCGCGCTGCTTTGCCCTTCATCTTTGGCGAAGACCCAGCCCACGGGAGCGGCCGCCATTGCAGCCGCGGCCAGCAGTGAATCTTCCAAGAAACGACGTCTCGAGCGATTTGCCATGAAAGTGTACTCCTGTTGTATGTCTTGCATCAGAATGGTGAACAATCAAATCTGGCGGTCGTCCAGAAACAACTCCGCTCGCCAGGTCGTGGGAGGGGCGTGGTCCGCAGACGACCGCTCGCCCTTTCAGTATAGCCGATCGGCTAATGTGGATGCCAGCCTTGGCCGGCCACTTAGGATCGTGGTGAAAATTAAACCGGCATCTTGGTTAGGATTTGGATAGGAATTTGAGTCGCCCCCACCGGGCTTGCCCCGGTGGCTTGTTGGTTTGGAAACTACAACGGCCAGCCC
>CAZDHN010000423.1:4061-5922 GCA_964505115.1 uncultured Planctomycetaceae bacterium | reverse complement strand
TAGACGACCTTTCGGGTGAACGAGCGTCGCGGGTTCATTTAGCCACCTCGCGCGTTTTGAGGAAGAAGTAACCGGCGACGAACATGGCCACCAGGAATCCGAGAGCGGTCAGAGTCCGTTGGCCGATCAAGGCCGCCGGGATGTCGAACCCGTTGGCCACGTGGTCGGCGTAGCCGAATTGGCTGAAGTCTGGCAGGATATGCGCGGTCACCCAAAGGCCGAACCTGGCCGGCACGTCAAGCATCTGCAGCACGGTCGTGCGCAAGCCGGGCTCCATCTCGGAAACAAGGTTCGATTGAGTGAGCAGGCGATAGAGGGCTTCGAACGGACCCCCGCCGGGCAGTACACCCGTCGCCAACTGGAACATGAAGCTTACGCAGAAGCCACCCACCAGGGCGCCCAGCGTTGCCATCATCGCCACCGGTCCGCTAAGGAAGGTGCTGAACATTACGCCGATGCCGATCACCAGCACCATTTGAAGCCAGATACCCAGATAGCCCTTGGCGAAGTTCAGTGCGAAGGAAGCGTCGCGGGCTCGCAGGTACATGTCGGCCTGCGCGGCGCCGAAGTATTGCGCCGACTGCATGCAATACAGCCAAACCTCAACCTTCCCGTCGTCGGAAACCATGTCCTCGAAGAAGTCGAGTTCCTGGCCTTCCGGACCTTTGCCCCGCAGTTTGTAGGGGATGTACTGCACGTCGGTGGTGAACTCCTTGGCCCTGAATATCTTGGCCTCGACCCGGGCACCCGTCTTGGGGTTGCGTATAAAGAGACTGCCGAGAATCCCCTTTTCAATGTCGCCCTTGTGCGTGCGGAACACGCCGATGCTCATTTCCAGGGGAATTCCATCGGGAAACTTTTCGGTGGGGAACTTTTCGGGTGTTATCCCCTCGAAGGTCCAGATGGCCGTCGCCAGCGTGCCGCCCTCCAGATAACTGCGGTAGGTCCACTCGTCGCCAACGTTGATCCCCTCCTTGGCCGGCTTGCCATCGCGACCCCTGAAGCGGAGCTTTCCGTAGATCGGCACCCGGGCGACCAGCATTCCTTCGTGCGGGCCGACGGTGTAGACGGTTTTTCCGCCGGACGTCTCGGCCGTCAGGGCGTGCGAGTGGCCGTTCTCCGCCTCCAACCGACCGTTTCCCGAGGCGTCGACGTTGACGTCGTGCCGGTGGTTCTGCGTCTTGCCGCTGACGCCCTGCTTGGGCGCCGGTCCGGTCGCTCCTTCGGCCCGCTGGACGATTTCCAGGTCCGCCTCGGTCACCTCGTGTGTGTGCGACAGGCCGCGGATCACGAAGACGTAGCTGATGGTTCCCATTATCAGCAGTAAGCCCGTCCCGATTGCGGTGAAGCCGAGCATCCGGCCGAGCACTATCTCGCTGGCCCGAACCGGCTTGGTAACCACGGTGTGCAACGTCCGGTCGCGTATATCGGCGGGCAGGCTGAAGACGCTGAGGAACAGGACCAGCAGCAGAACCAGATAACTGGTGGCGGTGAGCACGAAGCTTAGGTACAGTCGGGCCGGCTGATTGCTTCCCGGGTCGAGGAACCAGCCGGCGAACAGCAGGATGAGAATGAACACGGCGAAGGCCGCCACGACGCGGCGGCGGATCGATTCCTTAATCGCCAGCCGAGACAGCGCCAGCACGCGGCGGGGCGAAGTTCGCGCTAAATCGACCACGCCGGTACGCAACACGCCGAACGTAATGCGTAGTCCGGCTCGAGGGCCGTGGCGCAAGGCCACCAGCAGGTAGCTCACCAGAAGCACCGTCAGGGCGACCGGCCCGATTACCAGAAGCCAATGCAGCAGTCCCCATGGAAGCCACTCAAGGAACGGAAGACTCGGGGTTTCAATGACCATAAT
>CAZDHN010000423.1:0-3961 GCA_964505115.1 uncultured Planctomycetaceae bacterium | reverse complement strand
TTCAGGAACAACTCTTCCAACGTGGTTGTCGGATTGCCCATCGAAATCAATTCGCCCTTGTTGCGCGCGATGACCTCGGCCACTTCCTTTTGCGCCGCCTCGTCCAGTCCGGAGGCGCGAATTTCGGTCACGTCTCGCACCTTCAGCAGGCTGTCGACGCGGCCCAGTTCTTTCAGTTCGCCCTGGTGCAGAACGGCGATTCGGTCGCAGACATCTTGCACGTCGGCCAGCAAGTGGCTGCACATCAGCACGGTTTTGCCCTTGTCGCGGAGGTCCATGATCATGTCCTTCATCTCCCGCGTGCCGATCGGGTCCAGACCGGAGGTGGGTTCGTCCAGGAGGATCAACTCGGGGTCGTTGATCAGCGCCTGGGCGAGCCCGATACGGCGGATCATTCCCTTGGAGTATTCCTTCAACTGCCGCCCCTTGGCCCAATCCAGCCCGACCATCTCAATCAACTCGCCCGCTCGCTGACGGCGAACCGCGCCCGGCATGTTAAACAGCCGACCGTAGAAATCGAGCGTCTCCTCGGCGTTAAGGAAGCGGTAGAGGTAGGATTCCTCGGGCAGGTATCCGAGCCGCTCGTTTTTGGCCACGTCGGTGGCGTCGCGGCCGAAGACCAGTGCCTGTCCGCTGGTGGGGAACAGGAGCCCCAGCAGCAGCTTGATGGTGGTTGTTTTTCCCGACCCGTTGGGGCCCAGCAGCCCGAATATCTCGCCGCGGCGAACTTCCAGGTCCAGGGCTTTTAGGGCCCGAACCTTCTGCCGGCCCCAAAAGTCGCGATAGATTTTGGTCAGGTTACGAGTTTCGATGATTACGTCGGACTGCATGAGTGGCCTCGCGTGACCATTTGGGCTGAAGACTGTGCTAATACGTCTTACGCAACTGACCGTGTCGGAGTTCGACAATCGCTGAAAGGTGAACAGAAATATGAGTATAGACGACTTATAGGCGCCTTTCAAGTCGCCGTAACCCACCTTGGCAGGGTAAAGTGGGGCGAATCCGAGGAAGTGGCCGGCCCCCGCGACAAGTCGCCCCATTCCGGGTAAATTGGGCTTATTGGCGAGCCTTCCAGATACCCCAAGTGTTACCACCGGCCATGTCGACACCCGTACCCATCGACCAGACTTCCGCTCTTCGCCAGGCCGCGCTGCGGTTCCTCTTCGAGCGGATCGACTACGAACGCCTGATGACGATGCCCTACGGGGACCGGGAGTTCAAGCTTGCTCGGATGCACGAATTGCTCGAGCGGATCGGCAATCCGCAACGGGACATGCCCATCGTCCACGTGGCCGGCACGAAGGGAAAGGGGTCGGTTACGGCCATGATCGGAGCCGTCCTCTCGGCCGCCGGATACCGGACCGGACTCTTTACCTCGCCCCATCTGGATCGGCTCGAAGAGCGGATGGCCGTCGACGGCGAGCCCTGCTCGGCGGCCGAACTGGTCGAGCTGGTCGATGCCCTGCGACCCGCCATCGAAGCGATAGACCGGCAAGCCGACGCCGCGTCGGGGAGCGATGAGTTGGGTGGGGCGACCTTTTTTGAAATCACCACGGCCATGGCCCTGCTGCACTTCGCCCGACACAAGGTCAAGGCGGCCGTGCTGGAAGTCGGCTTGGGCGGCCGGCTCGATTCGACAAACGTCTGTACGCCTCGGGTGGCGATTATCACCAGCATCAGCGTCGACCACACCAGGCAATTGGGTAACACGCTCGAATTGATCGCCCGGGAAAAGGCCGGCATCATCAAGCCGGGCGTGCCGGTTGTCAGCGGCGTCGTTCAGGACGAGCCCCGCCGCGCGATCCGACAAGTGTGCCGGGAGCAAGGATGCCGCCTGATCGAGTTGGGCGTTGATTTCGACTTCCAATATCACCCACCCCGGCACTTGGAGTCGGGTTCGGCGACCGGCAGCCTCGATTTCCGCTACGGTGACGCCGGTAAGTTCGTCGACGTTGCCTTGGCGCCGTTGGGGCGTCATCAGGCGACCAACGCGGCGGTGGCGCTGGCGGCGATAGTCGAGTTGGCCGACGCCGGATTTACGATTCCGCAGGAAGCGATTCGCTCGGGCCTGAGCGGAGTAAAATCTCCGGCACGCGTGGAACTTGTGGCTCGCCGACCGGCAATCGTTTTGGACGGGGCGCATAACGAGGCCTCGATCGGCGCGCTGCTGACCACGCTCGACGAGAGCTTTTCCGTCGGTCGCCGGCTGCTCGTCTTCGCCGCTACCCAAGACAAGGACCTCCGGGCCATGTTGAGCCAAGTGGTTGGCCGGTTCGACAAGGTGGTCTTCACTCGTTACGTAGAGAACCCCCGGGCAGTGCCGCCCGAGCAACTGGCCGCCCTAGCCGCCGAGTTGGGCGACTTCCCAAGTCAAGTTGTCGAGAATCCGGCCGACGCCTGGAAGTGTATACGCGAGCAGACCACGCCCGACGATTTGATCTGCGTTACCGGTTCGTTGTTCATCGCAGCCGAGATGAGAAAACTGATTCTATCCATGTGAACATACGGGAGACGGCACCATGTTTTGTAGGAATCATATAGTAGGTTGTCTGGCGTTGGCTGTTTGCCTATCGGGCGGTCGCGGCCTGCAAGGGCAGGAAACGCCCGACCCGGTGGTTGCAACGCTCGACACCCGGGTGAGCCAGTTCCTCGAAGGCGTTTCGATGGGCCAGACGCAGACCGCCTACCAGGAACTACTGGCCGGCAGCCAACTGCTCAAGAGTAGCGAAGCCCTGAAAACACTGACCGAGAAGACTGCGGAGTTGGAGACCAAGTACGGTCGCTACCGGGCGTTTGAACGCGTGTCGGCCAAGCGTGTCGGCGCCGATCTGGTGCTGCTGCGGTATCTTTACAAGTGCGAGAATTTTCCCGTCGTCTGGTACTTCACCTTCTACCGCACCCCCCAACGCGGCGATCCCGCGCCCGAAGACAAAAATGCCTGGCGAATCATCATCGTCCGCTTCGATACCCAACTGGAACTGCTGGGTCAATAGAACGGCTGATTCCCGGGAATTTCGGGGTTTTCTTGGGGGGGTATCCGCCTCGGTTCGGTATATGGTGGCATCGTGCCAACTCGTGGCCTAGAATTATTGAGGATTGGATATGTCAGAGTGTACGGCCCGTTCGCGGTCGCTGGCTTGGTTAATTACCTGTCGAGAGTGACGCGCGGGCGGAAGCGTGCTCAAGCAATCACCTTTGCCGGTTGTTTAAAGGGGAATTCCATGCGTACATTTGCTGTTGCGTTGTCGATCGTGACCCTCCTGTTGGGCACGGTCTTGTTTGCCGCCGATGCGCCCAAAAAGGCGGACGAGAAGACTGACGAGGAGCAGGCCGTTCGCGACGCTTGCCGGGCGACGGTCGAGGCCTTCAATCGTCAGGATGTCAAGGCCGCCGGGGCGATGTTCACGGAAGACGCAACCTACATCGATGAGGACGGCGTCCTCTACTCGGGACGCAAGGAGATCGTCGCGGAGTTGAAGGCCTACTTCGCCAATAACACGGGCAGCAAGCTATCGATTCACGTCGAGGCGATCCATTTCGCCGCGCCCGACGTTGCCGTGCTGGACGGCATCTCCGAAGTCGACCCGCCGCCGGAAGGAGCACCGGTTGCCGGGCGTTACTCGGCCGTGCGAGTAAAGCGGGGCGGCAAGTGGCTGGTGGCCGCGATCCGCGAGACGGCCGTCGACGTGCCTTCCAACTACGAACACCTCAAGGGGCTGGAGTGGATGGTCGGCGATTGGCTAGACCAGGGTGGCCAAACGTCGGTCCGCACGTCGGTGCGTTGGAGCAAGAACAAGAACTTCCTGATTCGCCAGTTCACGATGCGCGTGGCTGGGCGGCCGATGAACTCGGGCACGCAGCGGATCGGCTGGGATCCGGAGCGCCGGCAGATCAAGAGTTGGGTATTTGATTCCGAGGGGAGCGTGACCGAAGGGCTTTGGATTTAAGACGGCAACCGCTG
>CAZDHN010000422.1:0-5933 GCA_964505115.1 uncultured Planctomycetaceae bacterium | reverse complement strand
GCCCGGGGGTTCAACGTGGGCGACGGCGTTTGCCTGCGCACGAAGAACCCGCACAACAAGGGCACCGAGGTGTTGCGCCGCACGCTGGTCGCCCGATCGGGGAACCGCTTCAAGCTCGATCGGGCATTGCGGGAGAACTTCTGGCTGATGGGCGACTCGACCGCTTCCACCCTCTTCCCGCTGCTGGACGGCGACCATGTGAGCGACGTGCTGATCGAAAGCATAACGCTCGACGGCAACAAGGCCGAGAACGTGAACCTCAACGGCAATTACGCCGGCTGTATCTTCTGCCAGGATTGCAGCCGGCTCTCCTTCCGGGAGGTTGAAACGCGAAACTACAACGGCGACGGTATCAGTTGGCAAATCTGCCACGATGTAACCGTCGAGCGCTGCCACAGCCACGACAACGAAGGGCTGGGGCTGCATCCCGGCTCCGGCTCGCAGCGGCCGCTGATGCGCGATAACAAGCTGCTGCGCAACAACATCGGCCTCTTCTTTTGCTGGGGTATCCGCCACGGGCTGGCCGAGCGAAACCTGATCGACGAGAACAAGAGCTACGGGATATCGATCGGACATCACGATACGGACAACCTGATCGTGGATAACCAGATCACTCGCAGCGGCAAGGTGGGCGTGCTCTTTCGCGCGGCGCGCGGCAAGGATTTCGCCCCGCACCGCAACCGGCTGGAGAACAACCGCATCGAGAACAGCGGCCCGGAGGACGGTATCGGCGTCGACGTTCAGGGCGAGACGCAATCCGTCGTCATCCGCGGCAACAAAATCAGCGAAACCCGCGCCCCCGCCAAGCGAATCGGCATCCGCCTAGGCGCCGAAACCAAAGACATCCAACTAGCCGACAACCAAATCACCGGCTTTGCCGAACCGATCAAGGATTTGCGGGCATAATCCAGGTGCCATCGGCCAAACGATGGGCGATGGCGGAAAGAGCCGTTCATTTCGGCGGGTTTGGCAGCAGAGGATTGGCCGCGAGGAACTCTTTGGCTTCCTTCTCACCTATCTGATGCACGAAGATGTTTCGCCAGCGGATTTCGCCACCGTGCGTCTGCAGCATGATCGGGCCCTTGGCGGGCAGCGGCTGGGTGCGGTCCCAGTAGTTCTCCATCACCGCGCCTTCGACCACGGCCTGATCGTTCAACCAGACCCAGGTCCGAGCGCCGATCTGTCGAATGCGGAACTGGTTCCACTGCCCAAATGGCTTGTCCGCGAGCCGTAGCGGATCGCGGCCGAGAGTGTCGGGCGTGTTGTTGAACAGGCCACCCGACCCGAGATGCGGTCGGCGAGTAGGTCGCTTCGGATCGAAGACCTGATGCCAGTCCCAGATCTGCACCTGGGGCGTGCCGCGCAGGTAGATGCCGCTGTCGGCTTTGGGCACGGTTTTGTACTGCAGAAGCAGATCGATATCGCCGTACTCTTCGTCGGTCGTCGCGTACGGGCCGTGACCGTCGTTGACGAGCTCGCCGTTCTCAACGGTCCAATTCTTGGGGAACTCGGCACGCTGCGCCGCGAGGTTCGCTTCCTTCTTTTCGCCCGTCAGCTTGGCGCCGCGGTGCGGATTCAACCCATGCCAACCGGTGAGATCCTTGCCGTTGAAGATCGCGACATAGCCTTGGGGCGGCTTTGGCTCCGCCGCGCGGCTGGCAATCGGCAGTGCTAACACAAGGGAAATAGACGCAAAAAACAGGACGTGTTGGGCGGTTTTTCTCATGGGGGCTACTCCAAAGTATCGGTGTTGTGCTTGTCATTCTTCCACGGAAGTCGATTCGGCCATTGTATAGGTCGACCGGATACAAGTCAAATTGGGCGACGCACGCATGGCCGCGGACTCGACAAGCCCCGTCCGAACGGGATATAATGGGAACAACATAGGGCGGCAGGGCCGCCAACCAAACCGGTGCTACCGCACCCAGGCAAGAACCCGGTCGCCACTAATCGCCGATCTTTGTCAAAAACTTAACGATGTTTGAGGTTAGTAGTATAGCGCATAAACCGTTTCTTCAATGGAGGACCGACCGATGAAATCGTCTATCGACCGCCGTGGCTTTGTCCGAACAAGCGGGTGTCTTCTGGCCGGCGCGGCCCTGCCCGGCTTACTCGGCCGCGCGTCGCCGGCCCAAGCCAAGGAGCCGGAGAAACGCATCAAGAAGGCGCTCGGGTGGCGGATGATCCAGGGGGACCTCTCGGCCGAGGACAAGCTGCGGCTGATCAAGGATGTCGGCTTTGAAGGAGTGGAAGTGCCCGCCCAATTCCCCAAGCGAGACAACCTGGACCCGCCGGCCCTCGCCCGGGCCAGCGAGAAAGTGGGAGTGCCGGTCCACGGCGTCAGCGGAGCCGGTTCCGATCTACCGACGGCCATCGACGCCGCCGCGATTTACGGCGCGACCTCGGTCCTCTACGTCGTCCGCGCCGATCGCAACACTTCCTACCTGGAACAGTACCGGCACTCGCAGGAGGTGATTCGGGAGGCGATTCCCCGCGCCGAGAAGAAGAAGATACCGATCCTGATCGAGAACGTCTGGGCCACGTTCCTCATCGAACCGTTGACGATGGCCCGCTACATCGACGAGCTTGACAGCCCGTTCGTGCAGTCCTACTTCGACGTGGGAAACGTGATGCGCTGGGGTTGGCCGCAACAATGGATCGAGGTCCTCGGAAAACGGATCGGCAAGATCCACATCAAGGAGTACAACCTCAAGGTCGCCATGAATGAAGGGATGAGAAAAGGCTTCGACTTCCCCCTTGGCCAGGGCGACATCGACTGGAAGCGGGTCTGCGCGGAATTGAAAAAGATCGACTACCGGGGCTGGGCCACCGCCGAGGTCCGCGGCGGCGACCGCCAACGCCTGGCCGACATCTCCTCGCAGATGGACGGCGTGCTGAAGTTCTGATCTCGCGGTAATTCGTTCCAGGGAACGATAGGAAGGCCGATCATGGGCACGCTGGAGTCCACTTCCATCTTCGGGAGGCACGAATTTGCGATCCGGCGTCTGCACTCGCTAACCGGCCTGGTGCTGATCGGTGGGTATTTGTGTTTCCATCTGGCCACCAATGCGGCCGTCCTGGACGGCCTGGAAACATATCAGCGCCGTGCCGATCAGATCCACGTCATCGGGCCAACCACCCTGTTCTTCCTTGAATGGACGTTGATCTTCCTGCCGATCCTGTTTCACGGCCTGATCGGACTGCTCATCGCCACGCGGGGAAAACGCAACCTCGGCAGCTACCCCTTCGCGGGGAACTGGCGATATACGTTTCAGCGCATCACGGGCGTAATCTCTCTGGCGTTCATCCTCTGGCACGTCTTCCAGATGCACGGCTGGTTCAGATTCACCTGGTGGGCCGAACAGGTCTCTCGACCGCTGGGTGGGGCACTCTTCGACCCAACCGACGTGGCAACGGCCCCCGTCGCTATCCAGGCCTCCGGCGTGGTGTTTGCACTGTACGCCCTGGGAGTTCTGGTTTGCGTTTATCATTTGGCCAACGGCTTGTGGACGATGGGAATTACCTGGGGCATCTGGACGAGTCCTAACGCCCAGCGTTGGGCCAATCTCCCTTGCGCGGCGTTGGGATTGGCCCTGGCTATCGTCGGCCTGGGGGCACTCGTCCAGATGCAGACAATCGAGTTGCCGGAAAAGGAAGCCCACGACGGATCGGCCACGACGGACAGCCAGTTGAAAGAGTCCGCCGTAGGCGTTCGGGGTGCCACTGCTGGCTTGTCCAGCAGTGTTTTCGCGGGGTTCGTGCGTCGCACTGCTGGACAAGCCGGCAGTGGCACCCTTTTTCAACGGGCGGCCGGAAGGGAACACCAATGACGGCTAACCCCCGGGTGATCATTGTCGGCGGCGGGCTGGCCGGGTTGGCGGCTTCGATGAAGCTGGCCGAACTGGGCATCAACGTCGGCCTGATGAGCCTGATGGCAGTGAAACGCTCGCACAGCGCCTGTGCCCAAGGCGGAATCAACAGCACCAACGACCTCACCCGACAGCTCGGCGACAGCGAGTGGAAACATTTTGACGATACGGTCTACGGCGGAGATTTTCTACAGCACCAGCCGCCGGTCAAGGAACTGGCCTATTGGGCACCGCAAATCATTGACCTGATGGACCGGCTAGGCGTCACTTTCAATCGCACGCCGGAGGGCTTTCGCGACCAGCGCCGCTTCGGAGGAACGCTCTACCAGCGAACCGCCTTCGCCGGGGCTACCACCGGACAGCAATTGCTCTACGCGCTGGACGAGCAGGTGCGGCGATGGGAGGTCACCGGCCACGTCAGCAAGTACGAATCGTGGGACTTCCTGGCCCCCATCCTCGACGATAGCGGCCGCTGCCGCGGCTGCGTGGCTCAGGATATGGTGAGCATGGAGATTCGGGCGATTCCCGCCGACGCGGTGATTCTGGCCAGCGGCGGGTGTGGGGCTATCTTCGGACGCTCGACCAATTCGGTCGCCTGTACCGGCAGCGCGGTCAGTCGCGTGTTTCAGGCGGGCGCCCGCTACGCCAATGCTGAATTCGTCCAGGTACATCCCACTGCCATACCCGGTGCCGACAAGCTGCGGCTGATCAGCGAGAGTGCCCGGGGCGAAGGCGGTCGCGTCTGGGTCCCCCGCCGGCCGCGGGACTCCCGCTCGCCAAGTGATATCCCCGAGGCCGAGCGATACTACTTCCTCGAAGAGCGATACCCGAAATACGGCAACCTCGTACCTCGTGATATCGCTACCCGCGAGGTCTTCAACGTCTGCGTGACGGAGGGACTCAGCGTCGAGGCGGACCGCATGTGCGTCTATCTCGACGTCAGCCACCTGCCGCGCGAGATGCTCGACCGCAAGCTGGCCGGAATACTCGAGATCTACGAGAAGTTCCAGGGCGTCGATCCACGCCAGTCGGCGATGAAGATATTTCCGGCGGTACACTACTCGATGGGCGGGCTGTGGTGCGACTACGACCGTACGGCCGACGGTGGTCTGCACGGGGGTTCGCCATGCAATCAGCAGACCAACCTGCCGGGCGTCTTCGCCATCGGCGAGTGCGACTACCAGTTCCACGGCGCCAACCGGCTGGGGGCTAACTCGCTGGTGGCCTGTATCTTCAGCGGCCTGTCCGTCGCTCCCGGCGTGGCCGCATACCTGGACAACCTTGCCGAAGGGACGGCTGTCGAGCAGGCCTCCTCGCTATTCGATCAGGCGGTACGGAAGCATCGGGCCGAATATGAGGCCCTGCTGGCCCGCCCGAACGGCGGGGCGAACCCCTATCGCCTGCACGCCGAGCTCGGCCGGATAATGACCGCCGTGGCCACCGTCGTCCGCCACAACGACAAACTTGAAGAAGCGTATGGAAAAGTCTCCGAACTACAGCAACAGGCCCGCGAATGCTCGCTCTTCGATACGGGCAACTGGGCGAACCAGAACCTCGTCTTTGTCCGCGCGCTTCGAGATATTTTCCCCCTGGCGAAGACGATCCTCAAGGGAGCGTTGGCCCGGGACGAATGTCGTGGAGCACACTACAAGCCCGAGTTTGCCATGCCCGAGATCGACGCCACGGACCCGGCCGAGCGTCGCCGGCAGGCCGAAAACTGGTGCGAGCGCTTTAGGCGAAACAACCAGAAGTGGCTAAAGTCGACCGTGGCCGAACTGTCCGGCGACGGCGAGCCACAACTCAGCTACGAGGATGTCGACACTTCACTGATTCCACCGCGACCGCGACTGTACGGCGTGTTGGGCGGCGAGACCATCGAAGAAGTCTGGAAATCGAGCGGCAGCGATAACACGGCCGGACCGAAGCCATGAACGATACGGCATCAGGGCAGACCGACAATTCGACCGACGGGCGAACATTCGTCGTGCGGGTTCTCCGTCAGGACGAACCCGGCAAGGACCCATACTGGGAGCGGCACCGGGTCGTCCACGCCGCGGACCTGAA
>CAZDHN010000421.1:0-5963 GCA_964505115.1 uncultured Planctomycetaceae bacterium | reverse complement strand
GAGGACGCCAGTCGCCCATATCGCCACGAGACCGTTTGTGTCGAATTGGTTGAGACGGCGGTGGATCACGGCGTCAGGGTGATCTGCATCAACGATTTCATAGACACGGCCGACGAGGACCAATGGGAAGACAAACTACACGAGGCCATGAGGCACCACGGGCGATGTAACAAATTCACGGCCCGGCGAATCAAACGAGCCATCGAGTACCTTTGGCAAATTGGAGCGGCCGTTGTAATACTCATGCCGGGGTATCGACGCCGCGCAACACATCCTGCAACCAAACGAACGCCCGAACGCGGGCCTTTCTTCGATTCGGTCGATCCCAAATGGCGGGCCGTGATGGAAGAAATCTACGTCCGAGTCGCAGGGAAAGAGCCATCGTGGAAAATATGCAAATGGTTGACCGCGATTGGTTTCCCCAAGGCGGGGAACGCCTTCAATAAGGTGTGGACGGACACAAACCTGAATACTTTCGTTCGCCGCGAGGACCATCGTGGCGTACAGACGTACCGAAAAACCGTCTCCACCAAGGTGTTCCGGACAGGCAAGCGCCGTTCCAAGAAGAACAATGCTGAGGAAGTGTTGGTCCGCAAGATGCCACATCTGCGGGTCGTCTCCGATGCTCTCTGGTACCGGGCGAACGCGGTGATTGACGGCCGAATCAGAGGCGACCGCCGGGCCAGCGGGCAGAATAATCCGACTACGGGCATCCCTCGTAATTCCCGAGGTCCACTTTCGCGCGTGTTCACCTGCGGCGTCTGCGGGGAGAAGATGTATGTGGACGGTCGTATCGAGGGCGGATATCGGTGCGGCAACGTCCGAAAGGGGGTCTGCTGGAACAAGGCTACGGCTTTGAAAGATGTCACCCATGAGGCGATTGGTCTGGCGATCATCCGGCAGTTGAGATCGCTTGACGACGATATCGACCGGGCGCTAATACATGTGCGGCGTCTTACGGATGACGATGGTAAGCGCGAGACTCGTCGGGTGCAGCTTCGCGAGGAGAAGGTCCGATTGGAGTCAGCCCTGACGAATCTGAGTGACGCCATCGAAAAGGCGCAGGGACCGGTCGATCGCCTCGTCGCGCGGTGCGAGCAAAGGGAAGAAGATCTGGCCATTGTCGAGGCCGAACTGGCCGCCCTTGACAAAGAGGCCGTGGCGCTGACCGTGCCCACACGGGTGGACATTGAGCGACGGATTGAGGAGTTGGTGCCGCAACTTGAGCAAATGGACCGCACTGTAAGGGACGATTTGGAATGTCTAGTTGGCCAGATCCATGCGATCCCCTGTCAGCAGTTTGGAAGCAACAAAGTCGTGTTACGAGCCAAGTTCGAATTGCGACTATGGGCGTTACTGCCGGCTCAAACCCGCGCGTCTCTGATCGGGCTTTTCGACGAGACCGTTGCCGATGAGTTCGGCACAATCTGCATGCGCGTCGATCTATTCAATCCGTCGACCGGTCCGAAACACGGGCTGAAAGCCGTTGAGTTGCAGGAGCAACACGGCTGGAAGCCGACACGGATCGGGCACGAACTCGGCATTAACAAGCGTAGCGCCTGCATTGCGAAAAAGTATGGAGAAAAAATGCGCGAAGCGGGAATTACCGACCCGTTTATCGAATTGACCGAGCCGCCCAAGGCTGGCAGCCGGTGGCGGACGCATCCGCGCCATCAGCAGAACCGCCAGCAAGACGAAGCAGCAGACGGATAGACTTGTCCCGCGACGGCGGGCTGCCCGTTCGTCCGCCCACTCCCGCAGCCACAAGGCGTTTGCAGGTAACGGGCGAGGTTGCCTGGCCCACTGATCGCCGAGGCGCAGCCTGTTCCGCGCTGCATTTCTGATTGGACGCCTTCCAGTGACAGGCGTCTCTCCTCACAGCTCATGGTTCCGAAGGTGCTGCGCGCCCTCGGCGTGCGGCAGCGACCTCCGGAGCCGGCATTCCGATTCAAGGAGTACGCAAATGCTGGAGACCTATATTCCTCTTAAACCCAAGAACCCCGATGGAAAACTCTCCGTGGTGGCCATCGGCCGCATCTCCACGCCGGGGCAAAACGTCGAGAATATCGATGCGTCCCACAGATACGTTCGGGAGTACCTTCAACGGATCTACGACGGCCCGATGGAGCTCACGCTGCTCGGCGAGCAGGCCTCCGGCATGCTCGTCGACCGGACCACCATTCGGGAGGCCGAGGAGATGGTAGCCCGTGGCGAGGTCGATCTGGTGATCGCCGAAGACCTGGCCCGCATCTACCGAAACCCGCGTCATCAGTACAGCTTCGTACAAGACTGCGTGGATGCGGGCGTACGAGTAATCTGCGTGGGGGACAACTTGGACACCGGCGATCCAAACTGGGAAGTAACCATGGGAACTGCCGCCCTGCGGCACGGGTTGTTCATCCCGGACGTGCGTCGGCGGGTTGCCAGGACGGCCACGCACGCATTCCACGGCGGCGGGATGGTCCAGAGAGTCAAGTACGGCTACCGCAAGCTTTCGGCGGAAAAGGCCAACTCCGGTGAGTTCGGCCCCAAGGGCTTGAGGATTACCAAGGTGCCCGAATGCACGCCGGTGCTCCGTCAGATGATGGACCGCGTGATGCGCGGCGCGAAATACGCCGCCGTGGCTGATTGGCTCAACAGCGAGGGAGTCGAGCCGGGACCTTACGTCGAAAGCGGTCGGTGGATGGCCCGGCTGGTGGTCGACCTGCTGGACGATC
Organism: uncultured Planctomycetaceae bacterium; assembly: GCA_964505115.1. Taxonomy (GTDB): domain Bacteria; phylum Planctomycetota; class Planctomycetia; order Pirellulales; family Thermoguttaceae; genus CAZDHN01. The sequence goes on along the minus strand of CAZDHN010000421.1, from coordinate 3,246 downwards.
CGATCCTGAGCGGCACGCGGACGTTTCGCAAGACGATCTATCGACTCATCTTCCGTACCGGCAAGCATCAGGTCACAAGTAACGAGAAGCCGGAAACGGAGCACTGCCCGGAACTGGCTCACTTGAGTGGGGAGGAGCATGACGCCTTGCGGTGCGAAATCGCCCGGCGCCGAGCGGCCCACCCATCGAAGAACGGGCAGCCCGGTCACCGCCCGCACTACTTGCCCCGCAGCAGGACGATCTGGCCGGGGCAAGCCGTCACTTGCGCGGTTTGTGGCGGACTGATGTACTACATGGGCAAACATCTGAGATGCCGGAACTCGCTGCCGGGCGGAGAACAATCGTGCTGGAACCACTTGCAGTTCTCCGCCGAAGTGGCCCGGAGACGGATCGTCGAGTGGCTGGCCGCGAAGCTCGACAACATTCCTTCAAGTCGGGATTTGCTGACGGAAGCCGTGTGGAAGATTGTCGAACCTACATGGAAAGGCGTCCATCGACGCGAACGGGATTTGGAGCGGGAGATTGCCTCCCTGGAAAAGCAATCCGCGCATCTTGCTGAAGCAGTCGCCGAAGGTGGCGAATTAAAGGTGCTAGTCCAGAAGCTTCGGTCCGTCGAAGCTAGCCTGAAGCAATCGCAACGCAAGAAGGCCGCCGCGCACCGACAGTCGCGGGACGAGAAGTCGGCCATGTCGAAGCAACAGCTCAAGCTGAACCTGGGCGAAAAGCTGTACGAGTTGATCGGTTCCTCATTTGAGCTGGCCGACCTCATGCGACAGATCTTTCCCGAGTTCGTCATCCAGCCGGTTCAAGCGATAGACTCCGGACTGGTACGGCCGCGGGCGAAGTTCACGTTGCAGTTGAGCGCAATAGCCGACATGGCCCCACTACTCGGTGGGAGCCTGATCGAATTCCCGGACGTCCAGGACACGCTCGACCTGTTTGATCCGCCGCTTCACATCCGCTACCTGCCAGAATGTCTGGCGACGCGCCGGCAGAACCCCCGGTTCACACTCAAACAGATCGCGGCGGAGTTGGGCATCAACTACATGACAGTCAAACGGGCCTTCGACTGTGACCGACGCATGCAGGCGGAGGGGCTCAGTCAGCCCTATCGGAAGCTGCGTACTCGTCCTGAACGGGCTTCGCGTTGGCGAGACCGTCGGAAAGCCTGATTGCTTCGCTTCGTTGCCGATACACGTCCCAAGGTCGGCACGAACCTTATGCTATTGATCACAAACGTTGCTAAACACTTAACGATCTTGTGGAACCGTTCCGTTTGATTGCGTCTTCGGATGCACCAAAACGAGGCGGATTGCCGCAACGTCCCTCCGCATTTCACACCATCAACACAAGAGAGGATCAGAAGATGCGAGACTTTTCAAATGACTCGTTTGCAGGGCTCCGCCGCCGGTGGCGTCTGTATGTGGCTCTGCTGGTTTGTGTCGTCGGGCTGGCTTGCTTGAAGCCATCCTCCCTCGTCGCCATCGAGGGCTATCAGCGGTTCGTCTCGCCGCACAAGGGCTATCGCTGCGCTCATGGCGTGCTCTACGGCGGCCCGTCGTGTTCCGAGTTCGGCAAACGGGCACTCCGAGACTATGGCCTAGCGGGCGGCCTGATATTGCTTCGGCAGCAGTTTCGGGACTGCCACGATGCGGCCGTGCGAATCAGAAGCGGCGCGTGCCAGGTTAGCGGTGCCCGCGTGGATGATGCGGACGAGTGCGTCGAAAACGAGCACGACCGCGGCAAGCGCAACGCCAAGGAATCCCAGGAGTATTGTGCCGGCTGTGTGGACGGGTTCTGCGGAGGCGACTAATGCAGGACGGCAACAACCCGATCTTATTGCGAAACTCGAAACGTGAGAACTAACTCAGAGGAGGTACGTACGTGAACTTCATGTTGATTGCCTGCCTGTCCATGACGCTCTTGTTGGCTGTAACGGCGTTCGTCAAGGAACGCCGGCTGCGGCGAGCATTGCAGCAGTTACTCCAACGTCTACTTGCGCACTGGAGACACGATGCGAATACACCATTCCGCGTGCATGACGATCTTGCTGGTCCTCGTCGCGACGATGACCGGCTGTGCTAAGGATGAGCGGCTTGCCCGCATGGCGGAGGATCACACACGGCGGCAGGCCGCGCAGAGCCAGCAGATGGCCGAGTTACAGCGGGAAGTGGCCGAGGGTGCGAAGGAATTGGTCGAGGCCGACGCTCGCGCTCGGGGGGAGATCATCTCGCTACAGCGCGATATGCAGACCGAGCGTGCCGAGGTCGGTCAGCAGCGCGACCAACTAGAAGAAGACCGTCGCGACCTGGCCGCCAAGCGGAAGACCGACCCGATCATCGCGGCGGCCATCACCCAGGTGGGTATGATAGTGGCGTGCATTCTGCCGCTGGTGCTCTGCTGGTACCTTCTCTTTCGCGAGCCATCCCGGCCCGACGATGCGGCGGTCACCGAGGTGCTGATCGAAGACCTCACCGCGGCGCGGCCCATGCTCCTTCCCCCGCCAGCCGAACGCCGGCCGGCCATCGCTTGTCAAAACCCGCTCGATCAGCGGGAGTCGGGTGACGACAACCAAACTGTCGGGTGACCTGATCATTGGTCTTTGGTGCAGTCGTCGTGACTAACCCATCGCAGCTTTCACTAACAGGAGGACAAACCCTATGTCCCACGTTGTCACGATCGCGACGCAAATTCGCGATCTCGAAGCACTCCGTGCCGCGTGTCGCCGCCTCAACTTTCAAGAGCCGACGCACGAGACGGTGCGGCTGTTCAGCGGCGAGGCGACTGGACACACCGTTCGGCTGCCGGATTGGCAGTACCCGGTCGTCTGCCGTTTGGATACCGGACAGATCGAGTTCGACAACTTCGCTGGTCGCTGGGGCGACCAATCCGAGTTGGATCGCCTTCTTCAGGCATATGCGGCCGAAAAAGTTAAGGTCGAAAGCCGCAAGCGCGGCAATGTCTGTACCGAACAACAGATGGCCGACGGCTCGATAAAGTTGACCATCCAAGTCGGAGGTGCAGTATGAGCAGGACTATCGAGATCGTTGTCACGCCCGAAGGCGAGACGACTGTCCAGACACTCGGCTTTAACGGTTCCTCTTGTCGCCATGCAAGCCGGTTCATCGAGCGGGCCCTTGGACAACAGACGGCCGAACGGCTGACCGCCGAGTTCCATCAAAGCCAGTCCACCGGGCAGACGCATCAGCAGCGTCTTGGCTGAAACTCTTGGCCCGCCTATCTCAA
>CAZDHN010000420.1:0-5979 GCA_964505115.1 uncultured Planctomycetaceae bacterium | reverse complement strand
TTGAGCTTTGAGCTTTGAGCTTTGAGCTTTGAGCTTTGAGCTTTGAGCTTTGAGCGGAGGGTAGTGAGGAGAAAGCTCACTGCTCACTGCTCACTGCTGATTGAATCGTCATTAGATGCGCCAGCGGGGGTTTTGGACTTTCCCCATCGCGTGCCCCTCCACGTGATGATCTGCCCGGCCCACCTTCTATCATAACAAAAATTTCGAGGGAGGCGAGCCCCCTGCTGAAGATTTAGGAAATAAAAATGCAAGTTAATCCAGAGGAAATAGGGGTATTAGCAGGGCACTTCTGCCCTTCATATGGGGCAATCTGCCAGCTATCACTGCATTTACAGGCAAACTGGGGGCCCCTCCGATTATTGTCGGATGGACTTGTAATAATTCCGTCACAACCGCACGGGGGCAGCCAACCGGCCAACTACATCCGGCAATTCGGATCCAACAAAGCTGGAAGTTGGGCGGCGGGACACTTGGGCCAAGCTCCCCGACTGGCCACCTTGGGATAACCGAATACCAGGAGTAACGGATTATAGCTCTTCCGTATTAGGTGTAAAGACACCACTACCCATAGTAGTGTGCGCAGGGAAGCGATTCGTCGTTTGCGCCGGGCCGGGGGAGGAAAAAGTTCCGGAAGGGAAGAGGGGGGAAAGGAGAAAGGGGAAAACGTCGGCTGAGGGTTCCGGGTTCCTGAAGAGCCGGGCGTGTAATAATCAGTAATCGGATTACAAGATGTTATAATTGACATGCTTGTTGGAACGATTATACTGGATATAGATATACAGGGATTATTAGCGTCGTATCGATTAAGTGGCCGACGCTTGAGGTTCGCCGGACATGGCCGTCCAATCGGTTTCGTGCCCGAACCCTCGACCTGGGCCCTGGCGGCCATCGGCGCGCTGGGACTGTTGGCCCGACGTCGGCGGAGGAAGTGATTGCTGATTTCAGATTTGGTGTGGGGCCAGTGGGGGATGGCCAGTCGCAACGTGATCTGTCGTTCTGCAATCTGAAATCATAAATCCAATATCTCCTCCCGGCTTCCCACCAGCCGAGCCCCCCTGCTTGCACCGCGGCGGCGTAAACGTTACGCTAGTCACGGTTATTTGTCACTTGATAGTAACCCGAAGCGTCAGCGAGGGACGCCAAACGAGGTCGGTCTTCCACCCGCCACGCGCGCCATGAAATAGCATGTCGCGGCAAGTGCCGAGCCAATGCGAGAGAACCCCTTGAATGTCCCTCGCTTACGCTTCGGGTTACTATTGCGCCACAACGCGAGCAAGGAGAAACCATGTCTATTGACCCTTGCATAGCCAATGACCGAGGGCGAAGCCCGCTTTCCCGGCGGAACCCCCTTGATGCGCGCATTGACTATGCAAAGATCAATAGAACCAAATCGTTCCATCCGATCATCATTTTGCTGTGTGCGCTGGTCTGTTGCCTTTGTTTGGTCGACGCGACCGAAGCGGCGCCAAAAAGGCGGGGCCCCAAGGGACGCAAGGGGCTGTTGGAGATTCCCAAGGTTTCCAAGGATAAGCTCATCTGCTTCGCGCTGTACACCGTCAACGACAACGTGCTGAAGATGACGGCGCAGTTGTATCCGCTCGATGAGACCGACCCACGCACGGTTCGGCTGGAAGTGAAGCGGGACGGCCAGTGGAAACAAATCGCCACGGCCGACGTTATCACGCCCGGTTGGATCGGCGTGTTTCGCGTGGAAAATTGGGATATGACGCAAGACGTCCCCTATCGGGTGCGGCACGGCGAGAAGGCCACGTTCGAGGGGATCGTTCGCAAGAACCCGATCGACAAGGACGAGTTCGTGATGGCCGCCTTCACGGGCAACTCCATCTACCCGGGCCATGGTGGTACGATTCCCAAGTCGGATATCGTCGAAAACCTGCAAAAGATCAAGCCGGACCTGCTCTTCTTCTCGGGCGATCAGGTTTACGATCACAACCGTCACCTGGCCTACTGGCTGAAGTTCGGCCGCGATTTCGGCCCGATCATCGCCACCACTCCCACGATAACCATCCCCGACGACCACGACGTGGGCCACCCGAACCTTTGGGGCGCCAGCGGCAAGCAATCGTTCGTCCCGCAGGGTCACGACGGCGGCTACTTCAAGCCGGTCGAGTACGTGAACGAGGTGGAACGCGCCCAGACCAGTCACCTGCCCGACCCCTACGACCCAACGCCCGTCAAGCGCGGCATCGGCGTCTACTATACGACGCTGAACTGGGGTGGGATCAGCTTCGCGATACTTGAAGACCGCAAGTTCAAGACCGGCCCGAGCGGCATCATCCCCGACATGGGCCCGCGCCCGGATCACATTTCCGACCCCAACTACAACCCGAAGGACCTGGACGTACCGGCGGCCAAGCTGCTTGGCGAACGTCAGTTGAAGTACCTCCGCAATTGGGCTACCGACTGGAAGGGCGTCGAAATGAAAGCGGTGCTCTCGCAAACCATCTTCTGCGGCGGCGCCCATCTGCACGGCAAACGCGACAATCGAATCCTGGCCGATCTCGACTCCAACGGCTGGCCGCAAACCGGCCGCAACAAGGCGCTGGCCGAGATTCGCAAGGCGTTCGCCCCGCACATTGCCGGCGACCAGCACCTGGCCACCATCATGCATCACGGAATAGACGACTGGAACGATTCGATGTACTCGTTCTGCGTCCCTTCCATCGCCAACCTTTACCTCCGCTGGTGGCTGCCGCTAAAACCGGGCAAGAACCGCCGGCCCGGCGCGCCCGACTACACGGGCGAGTTCGTCGACGGGTTTGATAACAAGATCACCGTCCACGCCGTGGCCAATCCCACGCCCGAGGAGAACCACGACGCGCTGACGACCCGCTCGGCCGGGTTCGGCATCATCCGCTTCGACAAGAGCAAGCGGACAATCACCTTCACCTGCTGGCCGCGGAACGTCGACATCACCGACCCCAACTCGAAACCCTATCCCGGCTGGCCGATGACCATCAGCCAGTCGGACAACTACGGTCGCAAGGCCGTGGCCTATCTGCCCACCCTAAAAATCGCCGGCACGACCGACCCAGTAGTCCAAATCATCGACGAATCCGACGGCCAGATCGTCTACACGCTCCGCATCAAGGGCAACGAGTTCCGTCCCCAGGTATTCCGCCAGGGCCGATACACCGTCCAGGTAACTGCCCGCAACGGCGCGAAGCAAAAGCTAGCCGGCGTCGAGTCCCTCGACCCGAAGGGCAAAGCCGAGTTGCAGTTTAGCTTTTGATACTCCCCTCTCCCTTTGGGAGATGGGCCGGGCGTGAGGGGCGTCTAGTGCCGCAAATCACAATTGAGGGTACACCAAGAGGTCGCTTTGGCTAAATTAACGCAAGATCTTCTTCCGCGGCTTGCATAGACCGCCCCGTCTCCATGGACACGAAAAAGACCTTCTTCCTCTATACTACTAACCTCAAAGATCGTTAAGTTTTTGACAAAGATCGGCGATTAGTGGCGACCGGGTTCTTGCCTGGGTGCGGTAGCACCGGTTTGGTTGGCGGCCCTGCCGCCCTATGAACGACCGTGATTATTCACGTCTCGGTCTTCAAACAAGGGCCTTCGGTATTCTTGTTCTCGGCTGATCAAGCCCGTAACGCCGGTCGGTGCGTTGCTCAACGCTTCGGCGGCTCCGGTGCTATCCGTAGCGGCGGGAAGGTGGCGGAGGTGGCTTTGTGGATCCACTCGGGGTTGCCGTAGACGCCGGCTTTGGTGGGGTCGAAGGGCTTGAAGCCGAGCTTGAGGGCGGGGGAGTCGGGGGGGAGTTGGAAGTTGTCGTTGGCTGGGTCCTTGAACTTGGGGTCGGCGATTATGGAGCCGAGTTCGTGTCCGGCGGCCTGCCAATCGGCAAGCGTCTTGCCGGCGAAGGTGAAGGGCTTGTCGGCGGCGTTCCAGTAGCAGTTGTTGCGACTTTCGTATTTGATCTGGCTCCATCGACCGGCCAGCAGCTTGCCGGTGGTCCAGTAGACGATGTTGTTTTCCAGCGTGAAGGAGAGGTGCGGTTCGACCCGGGTGGCCTGCAGTTGCTGCTCCTTGCTGTCGGCCAGGATGTTGTTGCGGACGATGTTCTCGCGGCCATAGTGCTGATGGAACCCGCCCGACTTGACGCGGTAGACCAGGTTGTTCTCGAAGAGGATGTTCGAGCTGCCCTCGTCGGTGTAGAGCCCCCAGCCGCCGTAGGTGTAGGCGTAAATGTCGTGGAAGACGTTGTTGGTGACCCGCGTGCCTTCCGACGGACCGAGCGTGTAGATTCCGCCCATGTCGCTCAGCACGCCCCAGCCGATGTGGTGGACGTGGTTCGAGTCGATCAGGTTCCGCTTGGCCAGGCTTTCGCCGTAGCCCCAGCGCCATCCGGCCGAAAGGCCCGAGTAGTAAAGGTCGGCGATTTCGTTATGCGTAACCCGGTTATCCGGGCTGTGCCCGATCCAGACGCCGACGGCACAAGGGAAGATCCGCCCACCGTGGCGGATGATGTTGTTGTCGACCGTTATGTGGCTTGTCCGCTCGGCTTCCTTGGCGGGAATGCCCGCCTCGCCGATTCGCACGCCGCCGGCGCCGAAGTCGTGCAGGTAGCAGCGCGTTAGCGTGCACTGGCGACATCCCTTGCGGAACCAGACGCCGTAGATACCCAGGTGGCCGAACTCGCAATCCTCGATTGTTACATTTCTCGCTCCGTCGACCATGACAACCGCCTCGATCGGCCCAGCCGCCTGCGACGCCTCGAACCCGCCGGGCGGCGTGAGCCATTGAGCGTGGCGGAAGGCCAGCCCGCGCAGGGTGACGTGCTCGACCAGTTTGCCGGCCGCCGCGTCGCCCTCGACCAGCAGGAAGCGGTCGACGACCGGGGCCACCACTTTAATCTTCGCCATATCCTGGCCCGGCAGGGGCTTGTAGTAGAGCATCCCGTCGCGTGCCAGGAACCATTCGCCCGGCGCGTCCAAGGCGGCGCGGAAATTCTCCAGGTGGTATCGCGTGTTGTGATGCCAGATGTTCCACGACTTCATCCCCTGCCCACTGGTAACCAGGGCCTGACGCTCGGCGTCCAATCGCTCGACGAAGCGGCGCGTGTTGTCCCACTTGTGGTAGACCATGAAGTTGACGTCGCGCAGCTCGTCGGGCTTGAGGCCGGCCAGCAGGCGGAAATCGTCGGCCCGCATCTCGACCGTCTGCCTGGCCCGCTTGTGGCGCCGTGGATGGCCGGGCACCAGAACTTCTTCGCTAACCTTCTTCATGTAGAAATAAAACTCGTTTGGCGTTCGCGCCCGGGTTGCCCGACGGCCGTCGACGAACAACTGCTCGAAGTACCAATCGCCGGCCGCCACTTGAGGAACCCGCGTTGACCAGACACCGTCGGGCCCATTTTTCCAACCGCCGATCTTCCGCCCGCCGCAAAACACCGGCTTCGCTTCCGGCGCTGCCTGGTAAACGACCGGCGTCTCGGCCGTTCCGCCATCTTCCGGCCCCAACACAAACGGCTTGGCCAGCTTGTATCGGCCGTCGGCCACCGTCACCGTAACCGCCTCGGCCAGCGGCCCCTTGGCCTTTAGCGAGCGGCCCGCATCGCGTGCCCTTTCAAGCGTGCCAAACGGCGCCTCTTTCGTGCCCGGCCCGGCATCGTCGCCTGCCGGAGCCACGTAGAACTCAACGGCCGACGCAACCGAGCAGGCCGACAAGACAATCAGAGCCGAAATCCATCTGAACATGGCGAGTACCTACTACTATTGGTGGGAAGAAGTGGCGGGAAGCGCGTGGCAAGCACGCTCCAGTCTATTGCCCGGCGTTCTCTTCTGCAACTCGCGGGCGGCACCCAATTCCAGCCCATTCCGCCAGTACCACGCAGCCGGGAGATTTCGCGTTATCGCGCATCGGCGACGCACGAAAAACCCGGCCGATGGTCGAAGGAAATAAGGTTCATCCGGCTGAAGCGTAGTTTTCCGTAAGTTGTTGCTAGCAGCAAGT
>CAZDHN010000419.1:0-5985 GCA_964505115.1 uncultured Planctomycetaceae bacterium | reverse complement strand
GACTTCGTCCTGGGCTATGATAGCGCGGCCCGTTGGGCCTGAAACGACGGAACAATACCCGGACAACAATGAATTTCACGTGATTCCATATTTTGGCAGTCCACCTCCACCCCCCGTCGCCCCAACCCACTATCAACTATCAACCACCCACTATCAACTATCAACTATCAACTACCCACTACCCACTACCCACTATCAACTATCAACTATCATGCCATCACGCGAACTCCCCAAGCAATACGATCATGCAGTTGCCCAGCAGCGTTGGTATCCTTACTGGGAGGAGCAGGGCTTCTTTCATAGCGAGCCGAGCGCCGACCGGGAGCCGTACACGATTGTCATCCCGCCGCCCAACGTCACCGGCGCGTTGCACTTGGGCCACGCCCTAAACAACACGCTGCAAGACATCCTCATCCGGCAGAAGCGGATGCAGGGGTTCGAGGTACTTTGGATGCCCGGCACCGACCACGCCGGCATTGCCACGCAGGCGGTTGTCGAGCGGCGTCTGCTGCTGGAAGAGAAGAAAACCCGGCACGACCTGGGCCGCGAGGGTCTGGTCGAGCGAATTTGGGATTGGAAGAAGGAGTACGAATCGCGGATACTCGGGCAGCTCAAGCAGATGGGCGCCAGTTGCGACTGGCAGCGAACCCGCTTCACGCTCGACCCGATCTGCGCCCGGGCCGTGCGGCACACCTTCTTCAGCCTGTTTAGCAAGGGTCTGATTTATCGGGGCGAGCGGCTGGTCAATTGGGACACCACGCTCCGCACGGCCGTCAGCGACGACGAGGTCTTCCACGAGGAGGTGCCGGGCTACTTCTGGCACTTCCGCTATCCGGTCATCGACCCGCAGCCGGGCGAGCCGAAGTACATAGAAATCGCCACGACCCGACCCGAGACCATGCTGGGCGACACGGCCGTGGCCGTTCATCCCGATCCGGCGGCCGCCTTGGAGCAGGCGGCGTGCGACCTTCGTGCCCGGCTGGAATCCGCACCCGAGAAACAGAAGCCCGAGCTCGGGGCCCAACTCGACGAACTGGGCAAGCGTCGCGACGACCTGTTACCCGACCTGGCCGCGCTTCGCGACATGGCCGTGGACGGTCGCCAGGTGATGCTTCCGCTGGTTGATCGGCCCATACCGCTGGTGGCCGACGAGTGGGCCAAGCCCGAGTTGGGCACCGGCTGCGTGAAAATCACGCCGGCCCACGACGCCAACGACTACGAGGTCGGGCAGCGTCGCGAGCTGCCGCAGGTCAATATTCTCAACCTCGACGGCACGCTCAACGAGAACGCCGGCCCGTACCGGGGCCAAACGGTGCTGGAGGCGCGAGATGCCGTCGTTGCCGACATGGACAAATTGGGGCTGCTGGTAAAGGTGGAAGACCGCGTCATCGACCTGGCCCATTCCGACCGCTCGAAAACGCCCATCGAACCGCTGCTGACCGACCAATGGTTCGTCCGCATGGCCGAACTCTCCCAAACCGCCATGGACGCCGTAACCGACGGCCGGGTGCGGATCATCCCCGAGCGTTACACGAAGGGCTATCTCGACTGGCTCGGCGAGAAGCGCGATTGGCCCGTCAGCCGGCAGCTTTGGTGGGGACACCAAATACCGATCTGGTACTCGAAGACCGCCGCGGAGGAAGATCTCGAAAAAGCTTTCGCCGGGCGGGACGACGTCGTCTGGCATCGCGACGAGCAACACGGCCAATGGCTGATCTGCGCGCAGGAAGAGGACCTGACCGAAGACGCCATCCCGGGCCACAAGATCGTCCGCGAGGAGGACGTGTTGGACACCTGGTTCAGCAGTGCCCTTTGGCCGCACTCCACGCTGGGTTGGCCTGAACAAACGGCCGAACTCGATTACTACTATCCCACCAGCACGCTGATTACCAGCCGCGACATCATCTCGCTTTGGGTCGCCCGAATGGTGCTGGCCGGGCTGCACAACATGGGCGAAGTGCCCTTCAGCGACGTTTACATCCACCCGAAAATTCTCGACGGATACGGCGAGGGGATGTCGAAGTCGAAGGGCAACGGGGTCGACCCGATCGACGTGATCGAGAAGTTCGGCGCCGACTCGCTCCGTTTCGGGCTGGCCTACATGACGACCGAGATGCAGGATATCCGCATGCCGGTCGAGTTCGAGTGCCCGGCTTGCGGCAAGCTGATCAAGCAGACGAAGGAGAACCGCGTCAGGCCCCGGGTGAAGTGCCCGGCCTGCAAGGCGTATTTCTCCACGCAATGGTCCGAGAAGCCGGAAGACAAAGCACTGCCGCGTGGCGCGGTGGTAAGCGAGCGGTTCGAGATGGCGCGGAACTTCTGCAACAAGCTCTGGAACGCCTCGCGGTTCGCGCTAATGAACCTGGAGGGTTTCACGCCGGCGCCGGTGGCCGACGACGAGCTACTGGTCGAGGACCGTTGGATATTGAGCCGGCTGTCGACGGTGACCCAAGAGGTGACCGAGGCGTTGGCCGGCTACAAGTACGCCGACGCCGCCCGGCTGCTGTACGACTTCGCCTGGAACGAATTTTGCAGCTTCTTCGTCGAGATGGTCAAGGAACGTTTGCAGGACGAGGCCTCCCGGCCGGTTGCCCAACGGGTATTGGCCCACACGCTCGACACTCTGTTGCGGCTGCTGCATCCGATGATCCCGTTCGTGACCGAGGAGGTCTGGCACTTGCTGGCCGAGGTGGCGCCCGAGCGCGGGATCGACTCGATCGGCCCGGCCGCCGAGAGCATCATGACGGCCGTTTGGCCCAAGAGCGACCCGGCCCGGCAGGACGAACTGATCGAGGCTCAGTTCGCCCGATTTCAGGACGTACTTCGGGCGGTCCGTGAGATTTGCAGCCGGCAGGGCGTGCCGCCGCGGACGAAGATCGAGTTCTCGGTCCGCTGCAACGGCGAGGTGGCCAAGCTGCTGGAGCCGATGGAGCCCTACTTCGAGTCGATGGCGGCCGCTCGGGCGGTTGGACTGGGACCGGACGTCGAGCCGCCGGCGCTTAGCGCCAACGTGGCGATGCCGGGCGTCGAGATATTCGTCGACCTGGCCGACCTGATCGACGTTGAGGCCGAGATCGGGCGGAAAGAAAAGGAGCGAGACAAGCTGGACGGCCTGATCGCGGCCAAACAGAAGAAGCTTTCCAACGAAAACTTCACCAGCCGCGCTCCGGCCGAAGTGGTCGAGCAGGAACGAGCCAATCTCAAGGAACTCGAAGAGCAACACGCCGCCACCGTCGCCGTGCTCGAGCGATTGGCCTCGTCGCGGTAGGCTTGCCTGGTCGAGCGGCGGAAGATGGCTTGCCGTCTCATCCCGTAGCCGGATTCGCAAGAATTCGGTTCTTGGCATCGCGGCTGAATTCTTGCGAATCCAGCTACCGGTGAATGGCTTTCCACCCGTTTGTGCCACTTGTGAGGGGACGGGTGCAGCGTAGGATCGATAGGACTGGCTCAATTCGTCGCCAGCAATTACAATCTGGGTAGCTACTCACGGGGGTGAAACATCGCCGAAGAACCGATGGCGGGCGGGCTCGTCGGCTAGACGTTCGTTTTCTGCAATCAGTGACTATATGAGCGAAAACGCGGCCAACTGGGAACATTGTCTGGAACACGCCGCGTTGAGCGACGTTGGGCTGAGACGCTCCAATAACCAGGACTCGATGGCTGTTGCCATCGCCAACAGCCAACAGGCCTGGCAGCAGCGCGGGCATCTGTTCGTGGTGGCCGACGGGATGGGCGCCCATGCGGCGGGCGAGTTGGCTAGCAAGCTGGCGGTCGATACCGTGCCGCTTTCCTATCAGAAGCTGACCGACCTGCCCGCGCCCGAGGCCCTGGTGGCGGCGGTCACCGACGCCAACGCCCAAATTTACAGCCGGGGATCGGCCAGCGAAGATTTTCGGGGGATGGGTACGACGATCGACAGCCTGCTGCTGCTGCCTCAAGGCGCCATGGTCGCCCATGTGGGCGACAGCCGGGCGTACCGGCTGCGAGGCAATACTTACGAGCAACTCACCTTCGACCACAGCCTGGTTTGGGAGATGCGCGCGGCCGGGCAGATCCCCGAGGGCGAGACGCCCAGCTACATTCCCAAGAATATAATCACGCGCTCGTTGGGGCCGGGCCCCAGCGTGCAAGTCGACCTGGAGGGCCCCTTCCCGCTTCAGGTTAACGATACGTTTCTGCTTTGCAGCGATGGCCTGTCGGGGCCGGTGGAAGATATCGAGATGGGCACGATCCTCGCCTGTCTCCCGCCCCAGCAAGCGGCCCAAATGCTGATCGACCTGGCCAATCTACGCGGCGGGCCCGACAACATCACCGTGATTGTCGCTCGGGTAACCGGGCCGCAAATGGCACGGCAATCGGAAAGCCCGACCAGCAACGATCAGTCCGCGCCGCGCCGGCCCGTCCCCACGCTGGTTTGGACGCTGATGGGTCTGTTCGCCCTGGCCGCCGTCGGCATGTTCGCTTTGAAATTCTGGGCGGCCGGGTTGGCCGGGCTGATCGGCTGCCTGATTATGGTGATTGTGGCCCTAATCGTTCGGCAATCGGAGGCGGGGCCCGGTGCCCAGGCCGACGGACGCCGGTTCGGCCGCGGACCTTACACCAGTTGCGATTGCACGCCCAGCGATAAATCGGCCGCCGGGCTGGCGGGGATTGTCCAGCAGCTTCGCGACGCGGCCTCCAGCGAGGATTGGGACATCGACTGGAACCGCTTCAACGCCTTTGGCACCCAAGCCGACCAGGCCGTCGCCGCCGGCGACTTTTCCCAGGCCGTCCAACAACACTGCGCCGCCATCGGCTTCATGATGACCGAGCTAAAAAACCAGCGCGGCAAAAAGGCCTCCGACAGCAGCCTCGACCTGATCTGATCGGCGTCGCGGCGCATCGGGTTCCCATCCATTCGCCCTGCTGCGCCAGATTGCGCGAGCGTACGACACGAGCGAAGCAAGCCACGGATCAAACACGGATACGCAAAGCAGGATGGGCGGGTGATACGATTGCGCTACGCCTGTTCGGTAGCGCCGGCAACTGTGAGTGGTGGGCCAATAACGGTTACGCCGACTTCAATATGGTGTTGTATTGCTCGGGAACGATCTGCTCGTCACGTCTTCCAGCCTGATGGTCGAGTCGTCGTAAACGACGCGCTGTTGGCCGACCTTCTTGTAGCGGGGGGACTCGATGCGATCACGCATCTGTCAGCGAAACAGCTAAAGAAGCTAAAGCCTTTGCTGGAAGCACTTTAGCTGAGTATCCCCGACAGGGTTCGAACCTGTAGCCTTCGGCTTCGGAGGCCGACGCTCTATCCAATTGAGCTACGGGGACTTGGTTTGGACGGCACCGACGCATTGCTGCGAGGTAGAGGTGCTTGCTCTGGTCAATCCGTCGCTGCCAGAGCACTTCCCTTTATACCCGGTTTTCGCCCAGGCGAATAGACCCTAGGGATAGGATACCGCTACTCGCGACTCCACATCCCACCAGTCTGCCGTGACCAGATCTGATTGGCTACAATGTCAGGAATTCAACATCCAATGCACAACCGGCCACGGCAAGCTGGACGGATCGGGATTGCGGGCAAGGGACGCAAGTCGTTAAGATACAGGGGGTTGACACAACCAGACACAACCCCGGATGGGTGGCCGAGTGGTCGAAGGCGGCAGTCTTGAAAACTGCTCTACGCGAAAGTGTAGCGGGGGTTCGAATCCCTCCCCATCCGCTAATAGACCCTCGCAGGCGTGCCTGCGAGGGTCTTGTCATGCGCTCAAGTCATTTGCACTAAAGGCTTTGCGTAATATTTACCCAGCGCATAGGTTCATCTGTGTCGGATTCCGTGTCGGATTTGTTGTCGGATTGTGTCGGATTTGGTATGATCTGGGCAGTGCGTTGCCACGTCTACTTGACCCCATCCGAGAGCAAGAGCAATGGGCAAAACAACCTATCGGGGGAAGATCCCCAGGCCCGACAAACGAGGCTACTGGAGGCCGGAAGTAG
>CAZDHN010000418.1:0-5998 GCA_964505115.1 uncultured Planctomycetaceae bacterium | reverse complement strand
AAAATATTTTCAGAAAAACGGATTTCCGGGCAGGACTGGCGAAGTTGGGTTAGACCGGTCGCCTGCGACCGGAACAGGGGCCGGTTTCCGCTACTTTTCCCGTCGCAGGCGACGGGGCTAACACGGCTAGCGCTTGTTACCCGAAAACGTATCGATTTGAACCATGCCTATCTTCCGCGTGTATTCGGTGCGATAAAACACCAGGGGAAGACAATTGGAAGAATTCCCATTTAGGGAACATTGCCCTTGACTCCATGTGGGGAACGCGGTAGACTTACCAATGAAGATCATCCCTCGACGCAAGAACATGCTCGGAGCGTTCTGGGAGAAGTTTCCCGACTCCGAGCAGCAACTGAAGGCGTGGCACGCTGAAGCCAAGAATGCCGATTGGCGCAAACCGCATGACGTGAA
This sequence comes from uncultured Planctomycetaceae bacterium, assembly GCA_964505115.1. Taxonomy (GTDB): domain Bacteria; phylum Planctomycetota; class Planctomycetia; order Pirellulales; family Thermoguttaceae; genus CAZDHN01. Next base: position 5,587 of record CAZDHN010000418.1, on the reverse strand, counting down.
GGACAGATACGTCAGCGCGAGCATTCTGAAGGGTAGCCGCGTTGTCTTTAATATCCGCGGCAACAAGTATCGTCTGGTCGTGAAGATAAATTACCAACTCCAAATCATCTACATTCGTTTCCTTGGAACCCATAAAGAATACGACCGCATAGACGCGGAGACAATCTGATGATTCCCAAAGTTATCAAGAATGACGGCGCGTATGAAGCGACCCTCCAGCGCATCGAGGAATTGATGGACGCGGAAGCAAACACACCGGAGGGTGACGAACTCGAATTGCTCGCCACGCTTGCCGAACTCTACGAGGAGAAACATTCGCCCCTCGAGCTTCCCGACCCTATCGAGGCCATTCGCTTTCGCATGGAACAGGCGGGCTTGAAGCAACAAGACCTCGTCCCGTACATCGGCAGTCGCGGCAAGGTTTCCGAGGTGCTCAACGGCAGACGCACGCTCAGTCTGAGGATGATTCGTGCCCTTCATGCCGGACTGGGGATTCCAGCGGAGGTGCTGTTGCGGGAGCCGGGTGCAACACTTCCGGATGAGATGGCGGGCCTCGAATGTGACAAGTTCCCTCTGTCGGAGATGCTCCGGAGGAATTGGATTCCGGGCTTCAAGGGCTCGCCGTCCGAGCTCAAAGAGCGGGCGGAAGAAGCCTTGCGGGCGTTTTTCCAGCCGCTCGGCGGGGGCAAGTGGCAGCCGGCGCTCGCTCGCCAGCATGTGCGCGGCGGCTCAACGATGGATAAGCACGCGCTATTGGCGTGGCAAGCCAAGGTTATGATCCTTGCCCGGCAGCAATCAATAGCCGAGTACGAACCGCTGAGCATCACGCCCGAATTCATGCAACGGCTTGTCGGTCTCAGTTACATGAATGAGGGGCCCAAGCTGGCCCAGGAGTTTCTTGGTAAGAACGGCATCCACTTGATCGCCCTGCGCCACTTAACCCGGACGCATCTTGACGGCGCGGCTATGATGCTGCCCGGAGGAGTCCCGATTGTTGCCCTGACACTCCGGTACAATCGACTTGACAATTTCTGGTTCACGCTTTGTCATGAAATCGCACATCTGGCACTACACTTTGAGAAGGATCAGGAAGACTGGTTTGTCGACGACCTGGATGTCGACGGTGACGCCCTCGAAAATGAAGCGGATCGCTTCGCGGCCGATTCGCTGATTCCGAAAGAGAAGTGGCAAAGGCCCCCTGTCAAGAAGGACCAGGGCCATGCCGCCGTTCGGACGTTTGCCGAATCACTGGGAGTTCATCCGGCAATTGTGGCCGGAAGAATCAGATGGGAACAGAAGGACTACCGAATCCTATCCCGGCTCGTGGGCCAGGGCTCTGTTCGCCCTCTTTTTGCGGATCAGAGCGAATGGCCCAACGGGAAAACAACGACAATTTGACTTCGCGCATTCACATGGCCAGAAACGACCTATTCTCCGAACAGTCGGATCGGCAGCGGCCGCTGTCGGTTTCCGAGTTGACGGCACGGATCAAGGACGTGCTGGAGACGACCTTTCCTTCGGTTTGGGTGGCGGGTGAGATAACCGACTTCGCCCGACCCCGCTCCGGGCATTGCTACCTGACGCTCAAAGACGACCAGAGCCAGATTCGCGCCGTGATTTGGCGCGGTAAGGCAAGCCGTATCCGCTTCGAGCCGCGCGACGGGCTGGAGGTGCTCTGCCAGGGGCACGTCGACGTCTACGCGCCGCGGGGCTCCTACCAGTTGATTATCGAGGAGATTCAGCCGAAGGGGATCGGGGCGCTGGAGTTGGCGCTGCGGCAACTTCGCGAAAAACTCGGCCGGGAGGGGCTCTTCGACCCCGACCGGAAGCGGCCGCCAAAACGCTTCGCCAAACGCATAGCCGTGGTGACAAGCCCGACCGGGGCGGCCGTTCGCGATTTCCTCGAAGTGCTCCGCCGTCGTTGGCGAGGGGCCGACGTGCTGATCGCGCCCGTCCGCGTTCAGGGCGAAGGGGCGGCCGAAGAGATCGCCGCCGCCATCCGCTCGATCAACCAACTGGCTCGGCCGGTCGACTGCCTGGTCGTCACCCGGGGTGGCGGAAGCCTCGAAGACCTTTGGGCCTTCAACGAGGAGGTGGTAGTCCGGGCGATTGCCGACTCCCGGGTTCCCGTCGTCTCGGCCATCGGTCACGAGATCGACGTAACGCTTTCCGACCTGGCCGCCGACCTGCGGGCGGCAACTCCCAGCGAGGCGGCCGAACTGGTCGCGCCGGCTTCCGAGGAGATTGCCGCCGCCTTGCGCCGGTATCGGCAGCGGATGCTCTCCGCGCTTCGCGGCCGAGCGACAACCGGCCGGGCGAGGCTCGACGCGGTGGCCGCCAGCCGCGCCTTTCGCCAACCCTACCTGCGTATTCACGACCACCAGCGCCGGCTCGACGAACTGGAATCGCGCTGGCTGCGGGCAATCCGCGGCCGGTTGGCACTCGCCCAACAGGCAACCGGCGCGATGGCCGCCCGGCTGGAATCGCTCAGCCCGCTGGCCGTCCTGGGCCGCGGCTACAGTCTGACCCAACGTGCCGACGACGGCCGGATCGTCCGCGACGCTCGAGAAGTGTTGATCGGCGACCGGCTAACCACGCGCTTCGCGCAAGGCCACACAACAAGCCGGGTCGAGGAAATAGAAGAGTAGCCGCGCAGGGTGCCACTGCTGGCTTGTCCAGCAGTGTGAGGCATGAATCCCGGAAGAAACACTGCTGGGCAAGCCAGCAGTGGCACCCGGCAGCACAAACTCGCTACGCTCGGGAGATGAACTCGCCGGTGCGGCTGTCGACCTTGATAACCTCGCCCTCGGAGAGATAGTCCGGCACCTGCACGACCAGGCCCGTCTCCAAGGTGGCCGGTTTTGTTCGGGCGGTCGCCGAGTCGCCCTTTACGCGCGGATCGCACTCGGTGACCTTCAACTCGACGGTGAGTGGTATCTGCAGCCCGGCGCACTGGTCTTCATGGATCAGCGCCAGCATCCCTTCCAACTCTTCGGAGATGTACTTGCTCTCTTCGGCCAGATCATCCTTGGCGATCGAGTACTGGTTGTAGTCGGCCTGGTCGAGGAAGAACAGATCCGTGGCGTCGGCGTACATGTACTTGACCGCTCGGCGCTCGAAGTCGGCCTCGTCAAGCGATTCACCTCCACGCAGGGTAATGTCGACCTTCTGCTTGCTGATCAAGTTCCTCGCTCGGTATTTGTAGAGCGTATTGGCGCCGCGCGCCGACGGCGTCTGCACGTTAATGGTTTCTATAATGCAGGGCGATCCGTCGTAGTTGACGATACTCCCACGTTTAATCTCCTTGGCAAGCACTTCCTTTTCTCCCATGGTCGACTCTTCTGGTCCACTCTTCCGTCCCCCGTCCCTAGCCCCCCGTCCCTCGTCACAGCAGTGTTCCCGCCTGCGGGTCCAGGGCGATGCCGTCGGTGAGTTCGACGAGGACTTCCATGACCATCAGCAGGGCACCCGGATCGAGCATTTCGTCCAAGCCGCCGTCGTCGAGGTCGGTAAGCTGCTCGAAATGCAGGATATCGAATCGCGCGTCATGTTTGCCGAGCTGCTTGACTCTTTGACGTTCTTCGGGCCGGCAGCCGGCCTCGGTCATTTCCTTGGCCCATTCGGCTCCCTGGTCGGCGACCTCTTGTCCGCCCAGGTAGCAGATATCCAGCGCGGCGAAATCATCTGGTGCCATGACGGTTAACGAGTCGAAGCGTCCTCCGTCGTCGGCACCGAGATTGGTGAGCATGTAATGGCGGTCGACTCGCGACAGCGCCCGTTGTACTTTCTTCAGCGTGGGACGCTTGGCGGAATCGAACATAACGAAGTACGTTTCCCGCCAGCGGTATTGATCGTTTTCAAACATCGACATAATCGTGCCTCTCCATTCACTCAATTGACCGACGGGTCCAGCCGTCGCGAATCCCGACAAGGATTCCCGTTCCGCCGAGCGGCGGTCAAGCTCCATCGCTACTCATCCAGGTCGTAATCGTCGGTTGGGCCAAGTTCTCCCTGCCAGCCTTCCAGGGCGGCCAGCACCCCGTCTCGTTCCTCCTGCGTGGACCAAACCGCTTCGCCCTGTTCCAGGCGAATTTCATATTGGCCCTCGCGTTCGCAGTCGGGCGCGCCGCAGAAGTGCGGCAGCGCCGATACCCACATGATACGATACAAGGGGATGTGTTTGTCGTCGACCGTGCAAAATACGGACATTTTTTGCATCCTTCCCGGTGCCATGGGCGGCTTGCCGCCCCGATCCGCGCGTTGAGCATGAAAAGACCAACGAATTAAGACGAGCTGCCCAACTCGATCGACCGCCGCGTGGCGGCTTCGACGGCACCAATCAGCGCCGCGCGCAAGCCGGCCGATTCCAACGCCTGCAACCCGGCAATTGTAGTACCGCCGGGACTGGCAACTTTGTCTTTAAGCTGACCGGGGTGCTCGCCCGTCTCCAAAACCATCTCGGCAGCGCCGCGAAGTGTTTGGGCGGCCAGCGCGGTGGCCACGTTTCGCGGCAGCCCCATCCGCACGCCGCCGTCGCTAAGCGCCTCGATCATAACGTAAACGAAGGCCGGGCCGGAACCCGACAGGCCGGTTACCGCGTCGATCAGCTTCTCCTCCACGCGGTAGGCAACCGAGACCGCGCCGAGCAACTGCTCGACGAGCCGGTCGTCGTCGGCCGTGGCCTTCTCGCCCAGACAGTATCCGCACGCGCCTTGCCCCACCAGACACGGCGTGTTGGGCATCACGCGAACCAGGCGAACCTCCCCGCCAAGCCCTTCCGACAGAACGGCCAGCCTGACGCCCGCCGCAATCGAGATGACCAGCTTGTCGGCCGTTATCTTACCCCGCAACTTCTCCAGGACTCCGGCCATCTGTTGCGGCTTGACCGCCAGGAAGATCACGTCGGCCCCGGCGGCCACCTCTTCGTTCTTGGCGGTGGTTTGCGCGCCGGTCGCCTTGCCGAAGTTTTCGAGCGCCTCGACGACCGGGTCGGCGGCCAGCATATTTTCCGGCACGACCAGCCCCGCCTTAATTAGGCCCTGCCCAAGTGCCATGGCCATCTGGCCGGCGCCGATGAATCCGATTCGTTGTTTTATCATCAAGAAAGAAACCCTGGAAAAAGTCTAAGTCAGAACCCCAACCATGCTACCCGATAACCGGGGTCGTGTACAATGGGACCAATCGGGCCAATAATTGAGCCGGAAAATTACTTCATTTCCGGTGGGTGGGTGCCACTGCCGGCTTGTCCAGCAGTGCCCTTGCGCGAGTCTCTGCTTCACACTGCTGGACAAGCGTAACCGTTCACGGCCTTTCGGCATTACGGAACCGAGCCACGGATGAAACACGGATGAAAACGGCAAGATGAGCCTAGACACGGTAGCATTTCCAGTTGTTTTCCGTTCGTCACTTTCTTCCGCACACGGTTACAATGAAACGGACATGATTCACAAGATTGACAGGATGGAAAGAATGAATCGTGGCAACTATTCAGCCATCTGAAGCGATTGACCACGGATTACACGGAGAAGACGATGCTAGTGCCGCAAATCACAATTGAGGGTACACCAAGAGGTCGCTTTGGCTAAAT
>CAZDHN010000417.1:0-6014 GCA_964505115.1 uncultured Planctomycetaceae bacterium | reverse complement strand
ATTTACAGAAAAGTTTATAAGCCGATTCGTTCCGCTTTGCAAGAGGCCGACCGGTTGGATTGGCCGAATTTTCCGTCAGTCGAAATCTGGGCGGCCGATCAAACGGGGGTGGAGGTTTCGTACTCAATCTGAGTACGGGGCTTTTGTAACCGTGTAAGCGTTCACTGGGGGACTGTCCCGATTTTCGTGGCGCGCTTGACTTCGCCGACGAAATAGCCGTTTTCGCCGCGAAAATGGGACTGTCCCCTTGGGCGCCACCAAAGGGGACAGGTCCATGTTTTCGGCCGACGCTGAATCCAAGAACGCATCACTTGGCCGAAAAATGGACCAGTCCCCCTTGCGTGGCGCGAGGTCTATACAGTCCGCACATACACCGGCAAGAGGTGGCTGGAGAAATTGCGGCGAATAGGCGAAGTTCGTCTGGAAATCCAAGCCGGAAAATGCTAACATGCTTCTGTTGTGGAAGGTCCCTCGATTCATGGCTCTGCCGGGGGGCGGTCTCGTATTATGTTAAGATCCCCGGTAAACTCGGGGACCGAGGGATGCTTTTCGCGAGCGGGCTTGCCTGTTGTCTTCGGAAGTTGGGTCTTCGGAAGTTGGGGCTTCGGAAGTTGAATAAGGAGGTAACGCGATGGGTTATGCTTCAAGACGCCGCCCATTTGTCTGGCTGGCGATCGGGTTGGTTGTCGGCTTGGCTATTGGAGGTTTGTGGCCGCACACACCGTTGCACGCGGTTGCCACCCACGGAGTTGGGGACTACGCAATCGCCACCGGTCCGGTCGACGAGGAACTGGAAGCAGTTTATTTCCTCGATTATCTGACCGGCGATCTTCGCGCGGCCGTGCTGGGGAACCAGGGTCCGCAGTGGGGTAAGTTCAGCGCGTTTTATCACTACAATATCCTCACCGACCTGGGCGTCGATCCGTCGAAGAACCCACGCTACCTGATGGCCACCGGCATGTGCGATCTTCGCCGCGGTGCCACGCGGATACGGCCGGCCATGGCGGTAGTCTACGTGGCCGAGGTCACCACCGGTCGCGTGGCAGCCTACGTGATCCCCTGGAACCTGCAAGCGCACAAGACGGGCCAGGTATTCCGGGGAGCCCTGCTGCCGTTGGATGCGACTCGCTTCCGAACGGCCGCCGTTCGACCGGAATGATTGTGAAGTGTCGGTTGGATGGCCGGTTCAGAGTGTAGGGTGGGTCGAGCGCTGCGAGCCCCACCATGGTCCGCGCACCCATTTGGTGGGGCTCGCAGCGCTCGACCCACCCTACTACTTCGGCCAGTATGATTGTGGCCCGCCGCCCCCTTAGCCGAAAAAGAGACCCTACCGTGCAGATCACCGTCAACGCACAGACCCGAGAGGTCTTGGACCGGATTACCGTCGCCAAACTGCTGGACGAATTGAATCTGGCCGACAAGCACGTGGCGGTTGAAGTCAACCTCGATCTTGTTCCTCGCGGCCGACACGCCGAACACCGGCTGGCCGACGGCGACAAGCTGGAAATCGTAACGCTAGTCGGCGGAGGATAGGCGGCAGTTAGCCCGGTCGCCTGCGACCGGAAAGCGGATCGATTTACGCTATTTTCTCCCGTCGCAGGCGACGGGGCTAACAAAAGTCGCAGGCCTTAGAACTGGTAATACAGATGAACGCTGATTCAAACACCGTCTACCCGCTGAAGATCGGCTCGCATACTTTCTCCAGCCGATTGATTGTCGGCACGGGCAAATATGCCAGCTACGAGTTGATGAGCGAAGCGTTGGACGCCTCGGGCACGGAGTGCATTACCGTGGCCGTTCGGCGCGAGCGGCTGATCGACGCCGAGGGCAAGAACCTCCTCGACTTTATCGACACCGACCGCTACACGATCCTCCCTAACACGGCCGGTTGCTTTACGGCCGACGACGCGGTCCGCGTGGCGCGAATGGGACGCGAGATTCTTTCCCAAATGGGCAACCCCGGCGCCGATTGGGTCAAGCTGGAAGTGCTGGGCGATACCAAGACCCTGCTGCCCGACCCGGGCGCCACGCTACAGGCCACCGAGCAACTCGTGGCCGAGGATTTCCAGGTCCTCGTTTACACCAACGACGACCCGGTGACGGCCAAACGCATCAAGGAGGCCGGCGCGGCGAGCGTCATGCCGGCCGGCAGCCCCATCGGTTCCGGGCAAGGGGTGCTCAACCCGAACGCCATCCGCATCTGCCTGGAGTATCTCAAGGATGGCGATCCCGACTATCCGGTGATTGTCGACGCCGGCGTGGGCACGGCCAGCGACGTCACGGTGGCCATGGAATTGGGCGCCGACGGCGTGCTTCTGAACACGGGTATCGCCCACGCCCAGGATCCGGTCCGCATGGCCCGAGCAATGCGTCTGGCGACCGAGTCGGGCTATCTTGCCTGCCGTTCGGGGCGTATTCCCAAGAAGCTCTACGCCACCGCCAGCAGCCCAACCGAAGGCACCATCGCCACGAAGTAGTGCCTGGCGACACGGAGTCTGGCATGAAATGGCATCCCGCAAATAGTCGCTTTCCGCCTCTCTCACCGGCAACACTTGCCATCAGCTACCGCTTCGGCCACAATTATGGTTTGATTCCGTGCCGCGGCTGGTCATCCAAGAGAGGGAGCAAGCAATGAGGCGATTGACGTGTTGGATATCCGTTTTGGGGCTGGTGTTCTTTTTTGGCGCACCGCTTGCCTCGGGGGCCGACTGGCCCACGTGGCGATTCGACGCGCATCGTAGCGCGGCTTGTCCGGAAGAGTTGCCCGAGCAGTTGCACCTCCAGTGGGTTCGCGAGCTTTCGCCCGTTCTGTCGGCCTGGCCGAACGAGCCGCGGCTGCATTTCGACGCTTCCCACGAGCCGGTTGTCGTCGGCAAGCTGCTTCTGCTCGGTTCTCCCAACGACGGCAGCGTGACCGCCTTCAACACGGAGTCCGGCGACCGGTCGTGGAAGTTCCACGCCGAAGGTCCGGTTCGCTTTGCTCCCGCCGTGCATAACGGCCACGTCTACGTTGGTTCCGATGACGGATACCTTTACTGCCTCGACGTGCGCGACGGCAAGCTACTCTGGAAGTTCCGCGGCGCGCCCGATGACCGACCAGACCGGCGTCACTTGGGTAACAACCGGCTGATTTCCTTCTGGCCAGTGCGCGGTGGCCCGGTGGTGGTCGACGGAACGGTCTACTTCGGCGCCGGGATCTGGCCGACGATGGGCGTGTTCGTGGTTGCCCTGGAGGCCGACAGCGGCAAGCTCATTTGGCGCAACGGCGACGTCAGCCTGATCGAGAAAGTCAGGGTCGATCATAATACGCTAAAGACCAGTGGGCTTTCCCCACAGGGATACCTCGTCGTCCAGGGCGATACGTTGCTCGTCCCCAACGGTCGATCCATGCCGGCCGGATTGGATCGCAAGACGGGCAAGCTCCTTTATTACATTCAAGGTTACCGCAACGGTGATTGCCGCGTGACGGCCATGGGCAAATACGCCTTCGTCGGCGAGTCGGCCGTCGTCGACACGAAAACCGGTCGCGAGGTGGGTAGCCGCTGGGCCGATGCCGGCAGCGACGCGCCGAAAGCCTTCGACGGCCGATACCATCTCTTCGAAGGGCCGTACATGCCGTACAAGCTCTTCGTCGGCTGCTCCTGGCGATCGGTGCTGATGCCCGGTGTCTCCTATGGTCTGCACGCCGGTGTGTTCCATGCCTACGACCTCACGCGGGCAAAGCTTTCGGAATATGAAGCGAAGCACATGCAGAAGATTCTGAAGCCCTGGCGGTGGGACGTGCCGGCCGTGTGGAAACTGCCCGTCGACGGCGCGGAGAAGAAGCCGGCCGGTGAAGCGCTAATCAAGGCCGGCAGGCGGCTCTATGGAGGCGTGGGCAGTGACGTGATCGCGCTCGAACTGCCCGACTCGGCAGAGACCAAGCCAAGAATCGCCTGGAAGATGGATGTTGGCGGCACGCCCTCGAGCATGATCGCGGCCGACGGAAAGCTCTTCGTGGTGAGCGACACCGGGCGGATCTCGTGCTTCGGCGCAAAGCAGACTGAGCCAAAAACACACGGGCAAAGCGCTACGCCCAAATCGCCCGACGACCGTTGGAGCCGCCTGGCAACCGACGTTCTTGCCAACAGCAAGGTTACGGAAGGCTACTGCCTGGTCCTGGGGCTGGAATCGGGCCGACTTGTCGAGGAATTGCTGGGGCAGTCGAAGTTGAAGCTCATCGGTATCGATGCGGACGGCCGGAAGATCAACGCTTTGCGCGACAAACTGGCGGAGACCGGCCTCTACGGCACGCGGGTCGAGTTGTTCGCGGGCAATCCGACCGACTTCCCCTTCCCACCGTACCTGGCAAGCCTGATCGTCTCCGAGAAGCTCGACACGAACGACTTTGCCAAGGCAGCATCGGCCAAGAAGCTGTTTGCGGTGCTGCGTCCATACGGTGGCGTGGCTTGTCTTTCCGTGCGAGCCGACCGGTACGACCAGTTCGAGAAATGGGTGAACGGCGCCCGGCTGGAAAATGCACAAGTAGACCCAGCCGGCCAGACCGACGCAGCCAGCAACTTCGCTCTGTTGCATCGAGTTGGCAAGCTCAGCGGCTCGGCCAACTGGACCCACGAGTGTGCCGACGCGGCCAGAACCTTCTTCTCGGAAGATAACCGGGTAAAAATGCCGCTGGGCGTGCTTTGGTACGGCGACGGGCCGGGCTACGGGTTCTGGAAACGCAAGGATTACGGCATCGGCGTCAAGCCCCAGGTGGTTGGCGGGCGGTTGTTCGCCTTTCAGGTTGGCAAGCGCGAATTGGTCGCCTACGATGTCTACACCGGCCGACAGTTCTGGACGCAACCGGCCGATCCGTTCACCCGATACGTTTCGTTCCCAGACGCCATCTACGTGGCGGGTGCCGATGGCTGCGCGGTGCTCGATCCGGCAACGGGCCAGCGGAAGGCACTATTTCCGTACAAGGGGTTTGAAGGAAAGAATCCCTGCGTGGCCGACATCCGCGTGGCCGGCGACCTGATACTCGTCGCCCTGGCGGCCGAGAAGGTTCGGGTAATTGAGAAGGGGCTCTGGGACGCCACCACGCTGGTCGCCTTGGATCGTACCGGCGGCGCCACGCTCTGGACGCGGCAGGCCAAGCACCGCTTCAACAGCAACGCGCTGGCCATCGGCGGCGGTCGCGTATTCTGCATCGATTCGGTTTCGCCGGCCGTGGCCGGAAAGTCGCAACGACGCGGCGACGAGAAAGAGCTGCCGTCGACGATTCTCGCCCTTGATGCCCGATCGGGCAAAACCGCCTGGACCGCCACCACGATCAATCCACACGAATTCTACGACGCCATGGGCCAATGGGGCGCGATACGCAGTCGGGACGACTGGCTGGCCTACAGCGAGCAGCATGGAATACTGATAACCGGCAAGCAGAAACAGGGGCACGCACTGGATGCCAAGACCGGCAAGCCGCTCTGGAACGAGCCCATCTCCGGCCAGCCTTGCGTCATCCGCGCCGATACATACATCCCCCAAGACGGACACACCTTCGACATCCGTAGCGGCAAGCCACGGGGCGGCCGATTGCCCGTGACCCGGGGTGGATGCAACTATTTCGTGGCCGGGCGGCATTTGCTGCTGCTTCGCGACCGCTCGGTTTGTTACATCGATCTGGATAGTGATCGAAATCGCACGCAACATCTTCTCAACATTCGCTCAGGTTGCAGCAACAGCCTGATAGCGGCCGACGGCCTGTTGAACGTGCCGAACTTCGCGGTGGGATGCGTCTGCAACTATCCGATTCAGACCTCCTTCTCCATGGTAACCATGCCCGAAACGGCCGCCTGGGCAAGCGAAACGCCAATCAGCGAAGCCTACAAGCCCAAAAGCCAACCCTGAAATATCGGGATAAATTTTCCCCACCATATGGACAGGCGAGCAGGGAACTGGCATCTTGGTAGGGGCAATAGCGTTAGCCCGCATTTCTCACCAGCCATCTACTGCGAGGCCGGAAGTCCAGCCGTGGC
>CAZDHN010000416.1:0-6022 GCA_964505115.1 uncultured Planctomycetaceae bacterium | reverse complement strand
GATGTACGCCGGCCGGTTCGTTGAAGAAGCCCCGGTCGACGAGCTGTTCGCCCGACCCCGCCACCCGTATACCCTGGGCCTTTTGCGTTCGATCCCCCGGCTGGACGAACCGCGTGGCGCCACGCTAACGCCGATCGAGGGCCAGCCACCCGACCTGATCCGGCTGCCCCACGGCTGCCCCTTCCGCCCCCGTTGCCCGCTGGCCATCGAGCGCTGCGCCCGAGAAATACCGCCACTTGAAGGCGACGCCGGCCATCGGGCGGCCTGCTTTGTAAACGTGAGCCCGGCGAGTAAAGAAACGAAGTCGAGCAAACAAACGAATGAGTGAATTGGTCGTCAAAAACCTGAAAGTGCATTTCCCAATCGCGCGGGGAACGGTCCGGGCGGTCGACGGGGTGAGCTTCAACGTTCGGCCGGGCGAGACGTTCGGATTGGTCGGCGAGTCGGGCTCCGGTAAATCGACCACGGCCAGGGCAATCTTGAATCTGATCCGTCCGACCAGCGGTGAGGTCTATTGGGACGGCCGGCGAATCGACCGGCTGGGTGACGGACCCATGCGGCCCTTGCGGCGCGAGTTGCAGATGATCTTCCAAGACCCGTTCGGCTCGCTCAACCCGCGAATGACAGTCGGCCGAATCATCGCCGAGCCGATGAAGATATTCAACCTGCACCGGCCGGCCCAACGCAAACTCGAGGCGGTTCGGCTGATGGACATGGTGGGGCTCAACCCGCGGTTCCTTAACCGCTATCCGCACGAGTTCTCCGGCGGACAGCGTCAGCGGATCGGTATCGCCCGGGCGCTGGCGGTCCGGCCGAAGCTGATCCTTTGCGACGAGCCGGTCTCGGCCCTGGACGTATCGATCCAGGCACAGGTGATCAACCTTCTGGCGGAATTGAAGCAGCGGCTGGGGCTGGCCTACGTTTTCATCGCGCACGACCTTTCGGTGGTTCGCCACATATCGGACCGGATCGGCGTAATGTACCTGGGCCGGCTGGTAGAAGTGGCCGAAGCCGAAACGCTCTACCGCAAGCCGCTCCATCCGTATACCCGGGCGTTGCTGTCGGCCGTGCCGATCCCCGACCCGGCACTTGAGCGCGAACGTCGGCGGACCGTGCTGCATGGCGAGATCCCCTCGCCCGAACTGACCTACCCCGGCTGCCCCTTCGCCGACCGCTGCCCAATCGCCGAGCCCCGCTGCCGCCAGCAAGTTCCCGCACTGGAAGGCGGCGAGCATCAGGTGGCGTGTTTGTTGGCGAACTAGAAAATCGGAAGTCGGAACACGGTCCGGGAAACCAGTGCGACGTAATGTAGCCCAGCGAGTTTCGCTGGCTCTTCAGGGGGAGTTCGGGGACAGTATGCAATGGCACTGGGATATGCATCGTTCTCGCGCGAGGTGGCATCCAGAAGTCGCCCGGGGCGGAATTTTTCAGCGCGACTCTCGAATTGTTGGACGCATGCTTCACCGGCCCAACAATTCCAATCGAGTGCCCTATTCGGCCGCTACGAAGCCGTCCACGCATTCGTTGTTGATCTGCCGTTTAGCCACCGAATGCGCCAGGCAAGCCCACCGGCTAGACGGTCTCTTCGACCGCTCGTCCCGCGTCCCTCGCCCCTCGTCGCTCACGTAGCGTATTCACCAAATTGCCAAAGACCACGCGGCGGTGCCAAGGCCGCGAACTGTACAAGCGTATCAAATCACCGGCCAGATTTCAAACAAACTTTTGGGCCACCCCTGAAGCAGTGGATAGTGGGTAGTTGATGGTTGATAGAGGTCAGCGCGGATAAGTGAAGATAAGTGTTCCCCTTGTCTCCTGGCACGCCAATTCCACACATGTCCGATACGTAAAATGTGCTTTCCGACCCTCTGCACGGCGTACCCGTATATCCCGTCAGCGGCTGCCTGCCGGGGGGGCAGGTGGCGAATTGGCGCGCACTTTCACGCCGAGTTATTCCAAGGGGACCTGGTCGGCCGGGGGCATGCAACCCGTTGTGTGGTGTTGCTTTTTGTGGTATTTTCAGCGCTGGCCCCTCAGTGAGTTGGCGCGCATCTGCGCGCCCGTTTATTCAAATTGGGGCAGCCGATAACTCAGATAGTTATGCCATCACGCCGAGCTGTGTTCGATGTCATTCAACCTTCCCCCGAATCGACTGCTGAAACTAACCGAGGGGAATTGGAAGGACGTCCAATATCCCGCAACGGTCGTCGTCCAAGTCCATCTGCTTCCACGCGACTTTTTCGAACCAGTTGAACGAAATGATGCGCGATCATGCGTTCCGGCTGGAGGCAAGAACTTCTCGTCGCTCTTCGATGCAAATACAGGCCGGATGACGCTCCGTGGCGAAACAATGTTTCCGCCATTGTCTGTCACCTTTCAAATCAATGACGATGCTTGGAACGTCATCTTTGTCGGTCGGTGCATGCAGATCACGCAGACAATCGAATCGGAAGACGATATCGATCCCCTGCTCACAAATTGCGAGCATACAGTTCCGGCTCTCTTATCTGTGGCTACTGGCCTCGCGATCTTCTGTGAGACCCTCGAGATTCGCGTGGGCGACGTCGCTGAAGCTCGTTCGGAGACGTTCATTCCACCAAATTCTGTTCGCGTAGTCGAAGCCGACGCCCGCATCGACGAATTGAAGAAGGGTATTCAACTTGTCGGTATGTCGTGTGGTTCTCCTCGCTTCACGCTTGCCTCAAGTTACTTCCGTGAGGCCGTGTATTTTGACAGCGCCTACTACGACCACAATCCATACACACATTCTCTCATCACGATACTGAAATGTGCGCAGGCGATAGAAGTTCTCTTCGGTGGGCGATATGATCCAATTCGTGAGAAGTGCCGTGATCTAGGCATCGCGAACGACGTGATTGAATCAGAGATCATCCGTATTACTGTCACGCGAAACAAACTGGGGTCCGCCCACGCGAGTGGATTTGTTCCAGAGCCACTGCAATCAGGCATTCTCCGCCACTTTGCACGTCGTTCCGTGCATACCGTGCAGCAACTTCTACTGCTGATCAGCAGAACGACGATCACCGATCACGCGTACTTGTTCGAGAAACTCAAGCGTGACTCGGACAAGGACACGCTGCTAGAAAACCTACACGAGACATTGCAAAGACCACTTTGGTGCATCGAAGGAGAGGTCGAGTTGCGGCATGTCGCGATCAATGACCCACGCCTCGATGCGTCAAAGGCGAATGATGGGTAAGATGGCATAACAAAGCGATGAACCCGGAGCCGCCGTCAGCGCGTTTATAAATGGAAGATCAACCGCGGCGGCCCGGTTATCGCGGTCGTTAAATGCCTTGCGCAAAGCAGTATGGAAACCATTTGGGCCAATGCCGATCGCGTCTTCTTCGAACATGGTGTAGCGTTGCGCCGTGTCGAAGCGTCAGAATGGCGATGCGAAGCCGCAGTTCATTATCTATCGTTACCGCCAACGGAATTCGGAAGGCGATATGGATTACGCCCAATCACTGCAATAATGAGCATGGGCGCTGCGCCATCGTACTCGCTGGTGTTTCCCGCACGCACCGGAAAGGCACTGGATGTGCAGCTTTCCGAACTCCAGCAACTAACGTATGCAAAGAAACACTCCGATTACTTCCGCACCACTCGAAGTTTGATATTCCTCCTTTACGCTGTGATTTATCACACCAAACGGCTTGCGGTACACTACGCCGATGCAATAGAACATAGTATCCAATTCCCGCACCACACAGACGCAGATCGGGTCACCACCCATAGCTACGAAGCGTTTTTTGAATTTGATGCAATGGTAACAGCGGCCATTCGGGCAATCGATTCGACACGCTACGCACTTTGGCAGGCCTACGGAGAAAAATGCAGTGTCCCCAGCTCCCTTCGCCGCACGATCGACAATTGCCGCCGGTTACCTGACTCGGTGAAGGATCGCGTGGAGGACACCTGGGATAGTCGATTGGCTTATGCAAAAGAATATCGTGATTGCATCCAACACTACGTTGCAGTCGGATCAGCGTCATGGGCGATGTTAACACGCATCGATAATCTGTTCTGGACAATGCTCTTGCGAATCCCAGACAATCCAGAGGCCAAATCCGCCAAGCTGTTCACTTTCGACCGCAACCTGGATGCGATGACATATGCGTGGGAACTGGTCACTGACGTATTTGATCTCGCTGCCTTGATTCTTCAGGCAGCCATGGTCAATGATGGAAATCCGGAAAAGTAGATGTGAAACCGGAATCAGCATTTAACAATCAATGGGACGCTTCCTTTGACTTCGCGTGCGGGTGCGTAGGTTGTCTGCAGCGATGTGGGCTAGCGAACATGTCTGGCGCGAATCGCCAAGGGATGGGGCTAACTAAAGGTGTCCGGCTAACTAAAGGTGTCCGGTACGTTTTTTGGGGCTTTCCATCGGTCTGATGGCTGGTTTGGCGTTCATTGTCGAGGCGGTACGTCAGACCGAATCGGAGAGGGGAACAAGGTACCAGAAGTAGGGTGGGCATTGCCCACCGCCCGCATGGGAACACCCGGGATGCCCGATTATCGACGCTACTTCGTTCTCGGCGGCACGTACTTCTTCACCGTGGTGACCTACCGAAGAAGGCCGTTGTTTTCGGATCGGCGGAACGCCGAGCGTCTTCGCAACGCCTTGAGAGCAGTGAGAGAGGAACAACCGTTTGACATCCACGCCGCAGTCATCCTGCCCGATCACATTCACTTCATCTGGTCGCTTCCCCCCGGCGAAGATCGGTACTCCAAGCGGATGGGCCGAATGAAGTTTGATGGTGGGCGATGCCCACCCTACTTCACTGGGTCACGCCGCTGCCGTTTGGCATGGCGGTGGTCGGGTTGTTCGTCTTCGCGCTTGTGCTGGAGAAGATGTACGAGAAGGCCGACTCGATCGTGGCGCCCTGGCTCCTGCATATGTTCGGCGACGTGGCCATGATGGGCATCGCGGTAACGATGCTGTGGCGATGAACTGTTCCCGCCGTATTGTCGCCTTTCCAGAAACCCTCACCCTAACCCTCTCCCGGAGGGAGAGGGGACCTAACGCAGACCCTTCCGGATGGCCTCTTAGCGTCGAATCCGCTGGCAGAGCTTGTCGACGGCGGCCCGGAACTCCTTGTAGTGCTCGCCGAGTGCCTGGGGCGACTTGGGGCCGGGGCCGTTGACGTAGTCGAGCACGATCTGCTCGGCGGCGACGAACTCGTCGCCCAGGTCGGCCACGTCGGCCGCTATCTCTGGCGGGATGTTCGTCACGCCGTTGGCGTCGCCGTGCAGCAGATCGCCCTGGCCAACGACCAATCCGCCCACGTGAACCGGCAGGCCGATGTGCAGGATGTGGCAGTAGGCGTGCGCGCAAATGGTCGAGCCGGTGAAGACGGGATAGTCGAGCTGGCGGACCTGCAAGAGGTCGCGTCCGCCGCCGCTGGTTATCAGGCCGGTCGACCCGAACGCCTTGTAGACCGAGCACATCACCTCGCCGAAAGTGGCCCCGACCGGCGGATCGTCGAGGTCCTCGAAGACCACGACGGCCGGGCCCGGCAGACCCTCGAACTGCTCGACCTGCTCCGTCATGCCCCCGTAGGCGTCACCCCCGGCCGGCGGGGCGCTGGAGCGGAAGGCGGCCGTGGCGGCAAAGCCCACCATGGGCGGAAGCTCCGGAAAACCGGCCTGAATCCGCCGGTCCATGAATCCTTCCGTCCGCGGCCGAACATCGAACAGCTCGATAATGTTGCAGATGGTGGGCGTATCAAACTTGGCCAGTTTTTCGAGAGTTTCGGGTGTAATCGTCATGGAACCCATCCTATTGGGTGGCGGGAGGCAGGAATATGCCCGGGGTGTTCGATCAACAAGGAATTCTAGCGGCCGGTTTGACTTCACGACAGTCGTCGCGGGCAAAAAGTTGCGTCACATACGAAGCATGGGCAGACAGGGAAAGCCGGGGGCCTGTGCGAAATTATGGGATGATTCTTGTTGATTTGGCCGTGACACCAGATTGCGAGATCGCTACAATCCCGAGCCA
>CAZDHN010000415.1:0-6023 GCA_964505115.1 uncultured Planctomycetaceae bacterium | reverse complement strand
GCCCGCCCCGCAAAAACCGGGATAACACACCGCCAACTGGCGAACTTGGGTTAATCTACGCTGATCGACGCTAATAACAGCATTCAGTTTGGATTAGTGAAGATTAGCGCGGATCAGTGTTCCTCCCCCGTTCCGGCGTTTGCCGCGGCACACTGTCTCGCCGTACGTCTGACGGGCAGAGGATCTGGCTCGTCCGGCGCCCCTCGCTCACGCTTCGGGCTATGATCAAGTGGTGGACAACCCAGGCTAATTCTCGCTGATCCACGCTAATAATGACCTTCAGTGCGGATTAGCGTAGATCAGCGTTCCTCTCCCCTCCCGGCGAAGAACCGAATTCTTGCGAATCCGGCTACGACAGGGGTGGCCAATTCTTTTGATTGAAATTAGCCGCGCGGTTTGGTATGGTTGGCGGTGGTTTGGTCTTTGGAAATCTGTGGCGATTCGACGCGCCCGCACGCTGAAAAGCCCTCATCCTGGCCCTCTCCCAAAGGGCGAGGGGACCAAGTGCGGGAGTTTTCGACGCAGTGAAGGGTGCGTCCAACAATTAAGCGATGGGCGGGGTGAAAACGGCGATTGCGTCGGAAATTTACGGGAAATGCGAACGGTTCGTGGGCTTCCGGGGAGTGTCCGTGCTGATCGCGACAATTGCCGAAAGTTCAAGCAGGTTTTCGGGCGGGCGGGGAAGTGAAAGAGCGGCGGTGAATCGGTGGGCTGCCAGTCGAGAGAGTTCAACTGGTGGAGAAAGGATTTGTGATGGTTGGGTTACAGCTTATTGATTCTTGCATAGCTAATGCGCGACTCAAGGGGGTCCCGCCAGGGAACCCGGCTTCGCCCTGGATCATTGGCTATGCAAGGGTCAATAGGTCAAACCTGGAAAGAAAGAGGGGCAGGATTCACAAGATTGACGGGATGAGGAACGCTCATCCCGAAAATCGTGCAAATCCTGTCCCGTTGTTTATCGGCCGTGGCGTCTGCCGGCTTATACCTCGTCGTTAATCACGTAGGGCGAACGGTACTCGCGGCGGAAGAGCTTCATCGCCTCGGGGTTGTCCTTGATGTGCTCGGTCTTGGGGTCGATGTAGAGCTTCTCGGCGCCCAGCCGGTAGCTGATGTTCGCGTAGTGGATCATCAGGCAACTCAGGTGACCCTTGGCCACGTCGGCGTTGGGTAGCTCGCGGCTGCGGATACAGGAGATGAAGTTCGCCTTGTGGTCCGGGTCGGGGAAGCGGCCGAACTCCTGGGCCTTGACCACCGGCTGGCGGCTCTTCGGACGCACGAACACCTGCCAGCCGCCGCCGTGACGACCCAGCACCATCAGACCCTCGGTGCCGTAGATCTCGATCCGGGTCGAGTTCTGGAACCAGTAGGGGAACATGTCCGCGTCACGAACGCCGCCGTCGGTCTTGAGGATGTAGCCGCCATACAGCGTCAACTCAAAGCTCACGAGCAGCTTGTCGAAGTCGTACAAGGCGATCTGCGTGTCAGGCGTCTCGGCTACCAGGGTCTCGGGGTCGACCGCGAAACGGCCGCCGGACGAGTAGACGCTCTTGGGGTAATCCACGCCCAGCACCCAACGGGCCAGGTCGATCTGGTGGCTGGCGTCGTTGGCGATGTCGCCGCCCGAGTAACGCCACTGGTGGTGCCAGCAGCGGTGCATGCTCTTGTTATACGGATGGGCCGGCGCGACGCCGTTCCACTTGTCCCAATCGAGCCCTTCGGGCGTCTCGCTGTCGGGCACCACGGGACACATTCCCCAGGCCGGCTTCTGGTTGTAGATGCGGCAGAGATGCACGGTGCCCAGCTTGCCCTCCTCGATATACTTTCGGGCGGCCATGTTGTACGGGGCGCTGCGATTCTGGAATCCGCACTGCACGATCCGTTTGTACTTCCGCGCGGCCTTGATCATCTGCTGGCCTTCCCAGCAATCGTGCGTGGGCGGCTTCTCGACGTAGACGTCCTTGCCCGCCTGGCAGGCCAAAACCGTCGAGAGCGCGTGCCAGTGGTCGGGCGTGGCCGAGACGACGGCGTCGACCGACTTGTCGTCCAGCGCCTCGCGGAGGTCCTGCACCGCCTTGACCTTGGCGCCGCCCTGCTTCTCGGGAAACTTGGCCGCACGCGCTTCGGCCTTCTTGATATTGGCGTCGGCGAAGTAAGCGTACTGGCAGTCGCCCTGCTCGACGAAGCCCTGCGAGAGGTGGTTACCCCGCCCACCGATACCGATGGCGGCCAGGATGACCTTGTCGTTGGCCGGTGCCGCCCGGACCGAGCGAACGTCGTTGAGAATCGTCAAGCCGGCCGCTGCCGCCAGGCCGGTTTTCTTCGAGCGATCCAGGAACTGTCGTCTATTCATGGTGGTCATAACACAAAGTCCTCCTATGGATGGATGCGGGATGGGCGTGTGAGGTTACAATCCTTCGCGAGTACGCTCCAAGCACTCGCTCCCATTATGGGGGTCGCAACCGGGGGTTGTCAAGCCTCAAGTACGTAGCTGAATTCGCAAGAATTCAGATGGTTGGTAGCTGGATCTGCAAAAATTCTGATAGACAACCACTCGCGGGCTGAATTCTTGCGAATCCAGCTACAAACGTGTTATTGCGTCCGGGGCCTCACTTCTTCCCCAACTTCCGCTGCTGGCGGAAGAACTGGGTGAGTATCTCGCCGCAGGGCTCGGCCAGAACGTCGGAAACGACCTGGCAGGTGTGGTTCAGCCGGGTGTCTTCCAGCAGCCGGTAGAGTGTGCGGACCGCGCCGGCCTTGGGGTCGGTGGCTCCGTAGACGACCAGGGGGATTCGGGCCTGGATGATCGCCCCGGCGCACATCGGGCAAGGCTCCAGCGTGACGTACAGTAGACAACCCTCCAGCCGCCAACTACCCAGCGATTCGGCCGCCTGGGTGATGGCGATCATCTCGGCGTGGGCCGTCGGATCGTGGAGTCCCTCCCGCTGATTGTGAGCCCGGGCGATCACCCGACCCTCGTGCACAATAACCGCCCCCACCGGCACTTCCTCCTCCGTCAGCGCCGCCTCGGCCTCCTGCAAGGCCAGTTTCATGTACTCTTCGTGCATGGGAGCGTCTCTGGAAGCGTGGTCAAGAGTAATCATCATCGGCGTTTCCTCGTAGGCCTTCAAGGCCCTCTTGGCTGTCGACACGGCTGCTTGAACGACAGTACACGCGATTGTATCATGGCCTTCAACAGATGCCCCGGGGACCAATTGTAACCCGAAGCGTAAGCGAGGGAAACTCGAAGCTCAACGGTTCCTGTTTGGCGTCCCTCGCTTACGCTTCGGGTTACGATTGGGTGGTGCCAGGAGTTATGAGATGAAAACGCACGCCACGCTGTTCCGCATATTCGCATATTTGTTCGCCTTCATATTGGCTATCGGCTCGCTGCATACCGACCGCGCGGCGGGGAGGGATAAGCCGGATACGGGAGGGCGAATTGCTGCCGCGCTGGGCGTTAAGGACCGGCCCGACAGCCCGTTTTGTATAGCGAAGGGGAGCCGGCCGGCCGCGTCGGACGAAGCGTTCAAGCGGCTGCCGATTGGCGTTTTTGATTCGGGCACGGGCGGGCTGACCGTCTTCGAGGCGGTGCTGGCCGGCGATGAGTTTGATAATCGGACCGGCCAACCGCTTGCCGGCGGCGATGGCCTGCCCGATTTGGTCGGCGAAGCGTTCGTCTACTATGGCGACATGGCCAACATGCCCTACGGCAACTACCCATCGGAGCGTCGGGCCGACTTCCTGGCCGAGCTATGCGTCAAGGACGCCCTCTTCCTGCTGGGTGACCGGCATCACCAATCGCCCAAGAGCACTCAAGTCGCCCGAAAGAAGCCGGCCAAGCTGATCGTGATCGCCTGCAACACGGCCACCGCCTACGGGAAGCAGCCGATCGAACAGTTGATCGAGCATCTCGGTCTGCCGGTCGACGTGATCGGCGTTGTCGATGCGGGCGTCAAAGGGGCACTGGAAAAGATGGACGCCGACAGCCCGGGCACAATCGGCGTGATGGCAACCGTGGGAACCGTGATGTCGGGCGCTTACCCGCGTACTATCCGGCTGCTGGCGAAGGAGCGGAAACAGGCGGGCCGAATCGACGTGGTTCAACAGGGCGGTTTTGGAATTGCCGCGGCAGTCGACGGCGATCCCGACTACATCGACCCAACTCACGCCACGGGCGGACTTCGCAAAGACTACAAGGGGCCCTCGTTCAACCACGAGCAGTTTCCCATCAACCGGACCATGCTGCCGCTTTACAATTTTTCCCACGACGATAATGGGCTGCTGATCGAACGGGGCGAGTCGGGTATCCGGCAAATGCAATTGAACTCGGCGGCAAACTACATGAAGTATCACGTTACCGAGCTTGTCGTGAAGATGCAGCGGCAGAACGCCGCCCGACCGCTCAGGGCGATCATCCTCGGCTGCACCCACTATCCGTACCTGGACGGCGTGATTCGCCGGCAGCTAGACTTCCTCGCCCAACACACCGACGACCAGGGCAACAAACCGTTCGCCGACCTGCTGCGGGCGGGCGTCGTGCTGATCGATCCGGCCAAGCTGACCGCCCGCGAAGCCTACCTGGCACTGCGACGCCGCCAGCTACTTAACGGCACCGGCCCTTCGCGAGCCGAGTTCTACCTGGGCGTGCCGAACAAGGACCTTCCCGGCGTCCGGCTTGGCCCGCGGGGTGGGTTCGCTTACGATTACAAGTACGGCCGTTTGCCCTTTCAGTCGGCCACCGCGGCCGGCTCACTGCCGCCCGTTTACGTCTTGCGTGTTCCCATGTACTGGTCGCTGCTGAATGCGGCCGCAATCGACCAGATCAAGAACCGCCTGCCGTTGACGTATCGGCGGATGCAAGAGTACAACCGTCAACCTCCGGCTCCAAGCGTTGTGCCCCAAGCGTTGCGCGATCGGCACTATTGATCTTCACTAATATTGGCGCTAGCGAAGCACTTCGCAGTTGGGGAGCGCTTGGACGAACTTCTCGACGGCCGGGTCGGTTACGTCGGTCAGCCGGAGGTTCAGCGTTTTCAGCTTGGAGAGCTTTTTGAGACTCTCCAGGCCGGCGTCGGTGATCTTGGTTTGCTGGAGGTTGAGCGTCTGGAGGTCGGGCAGCTTGGCGAGGCGTGCCAGGCCGGCGTCGGTTATCGGCAGGCTTTCCAGGTTCAGCCAGGTGAGCTTGGGCGTTGATGCGAGTTCCTTCAGGCCGGCGTCGCTGACAAGCGTGTTCCAAAGGTTCAACCAGCGCAGCTCGGCAAACGGTTTCAGGTTGGCCATGGCCGCGTCGTCGGCCTGCGTTTCGCTCAGGTCGAGTCGTTCGAGCTTCGCGAGCCCCTTCAAATACGCCAGGCCGGCGCCGCTGACGGGCGTGTCGCGAACCGAAAGGCGCTTGAGGTCGGTCAGGCCGGCCAGATGTTTGAAGCCGTCGTCGCTCAAGCTGTAGCAGCGGAAGAAGTTCAGTTCCTGAAGGTTCTTCAAGTTGGTCAGCAGTTTCAGCCCGTCGTCGCTGATCGAGGTGTCTTCCATGACCAGGGCGGTCAGCTTCGAGAGCCCTTTGAGGTGCTGCATTCCGTCGTCGGTGACGGCCGCGCTGCCCAGCTTCAGGCTCCTCAGGTTGGTCAGCCCGGCAATCTGCTCGAGCCCAACGTTGCTCACCTGCACGCAGCCACGCAGATCGAGCAGGGCCAGGCCGGTGATTTCCTTGAGTTGGGCCAACCCGTCATCGCCGATGTTGGTGTAAACAAGATGCAACTGACGTAGATTGGGTAACGACTTGAGGTGAGCCAATGCTTCGTTGGTAAGAGCGCCGTTGCGTCGCAGGTTCAGCGACTTGAGTTTCTTAAGCCCCGCGAGCTGCTTGAGACCGTCGTCGGTCATCTCGGTATTCTCGATCACGAGGTCTTCGAGCTTCACCAGAGCCACCAGATGGGCGACGCTGGCGTCGGTTATTTCCGCTCCCCACAACTTGAGCTTGACCAGATCGGTCAGCCCGCCGATAAGTTCCAGGTCGGCGTCGGTCG
>CAZDHN010000414.1:0-6025 GCA_964505115.1 uncultured Planctomycetaceae bacterium | reverse complement strand
GAGCCGCTGCCCGGGTGGATCGAACTCTCCTGGGAGCGGCCGCAAACATTCAACGTGGTTCACGTAACGTTTCTGACCAAGCGGCAGGCCCCAACCCGATTCCAGGTTCAGGCCTGGCAGGACGACTGCTGGAAGACGCTGGCCGAAGTGACCGACAACGAACGTCGCCGCCACGTGCTGGCCTTCGAGCGGACGACCACCGCGAAATTGCGCGTGGTGTTGCTCGAAGCCGGCGAACACGAGCCGGGCATTTGCGAGATTCGGGTCTACGACGAGCCTGATCGGCTGGTCGAGATCGCCCGACGCGTCGCCCTCGCCGCCAAGCTGCCCGACACAAAACCGGAGCTAGGCTGGGACGACTCCGTGCGGTGGATTACCGGCATCGACCCAAAGAAGCTGGCCGGAATCGTGATCGACGATACCAAGGCGCAACTGACCGGCCGCTGGTGCCGTAGCGAGTACGGCGGGCGGTTCATCGTGGAAGGGTATCTGCACGACTGCGATTCGGACAAAGGCAAGAAAACGATGCGCTTTTCGCCGAACCTGGAGAAGTCGGGAAAATACGAGGTGCGTATCGCCTACACGGAGGTCGGCAATCGGGCCTCGAACACGCCGGTTACGGTTAAGACCTCGCGCGGATCCAAAACCATCCTTATAGATCAGCGAAAGACACCGCCCATCGACCGCTTGTTCCGCTCGTTAGGTACGTTCCATCTCGACGCGGGCAAGGCAACGAGTATCGTAATCGGCAACGCCGACACCGACGGATACGTGGCAGTCGACGCGGTGCAGCTTATCCCGGTAGAGTGACGCCCGGGTTCAAAGCAACCATCTGAGCCAGAGGAAAACCAGCACGAGGAACGCGACAATTGCCATCACCAGCCAGGCCAGGCGTTGGCCGCTGAGTAGTTGGCCGGGCGGGACTTCCGATAGCCTGGCGACCTCGCTGCGTAGTTGGTCCAACCGGGCACGAGCCAGCGCGATCGGCTCGGTCACCGATTCCGGCCCGGCGGCGATCTCGTCCAATTGGTAAGCCACCCGACCCAATCGGCACAACAGGCGTCGGCGTTTATAGCCGAACAGCGTACGTTTCACCAGCGCGATCAGCCGGTTGCCAAGCCACTTCAGCTTGACGGAAAACGGCTCGGCCGGTGGTTCTTCTTCGGCGTCGGTCGGCGGTTCTTCCTCGGAGTCGGCTATTAGCTCTTTGGGCGGCTCGCCCGGTTGCTGTTCGGCCGGTTGTTCGGTTTCGGCAAGGCTCTCGTCGACCGTGGCGAGCTTGGCCAGGATGTCGGCCAGGCGCTCGTCTTGAGGTTGCTCGCCCCAAACGTGCTCGCCCAGCGTCCGATATGGGCGAGCCAATCCGACTTGCGAAATCCAGCACCGCTTGGCCTGGGCCATGAAGTATTGGCCGGCCCCCTGCACGAAGAACCCGAACGGCGGCCCTTTCGGCTCCCAGGCTTGGGTCCGTTGGGCAAACTGGGCGCGAAGTTCGGCGTCGTAGGCCGCCTTCTTCTCCGGGTCCAACAAACAGACTCGGGCGGCCGACAGCTCGTTGAGTATCTTCTGCGAAAGCTCGGAGTGTTTGCCCATCTGGTAGGTCCGAATGTGGATCATCTGCCGGTCGGCGGCTGCTCGGCCGCCGGTATTCCCAGCCACTTCCGATAAGGGTCGAATAATTCGGGCATGTCGAGGTGGGAGGTCGGAAGTCGGGAATTAGTCATTTGGCAGGCGGGCTTGCCCAAGCGGAAATAATGTTTGAAAACCAGGACTGCGAGCCCCCTACCATACGGGGGGGTACATGTGCTATCCTGGAAAAGAACGGCATCTGTAAGTATCTACTGCAGCGACTGTTAGGGCTACTCGCCATCTTCTTTTCCTTTGGTTGGGGAAAAGAGACCTTCAAAAAAAAACGAGAAGACATCCGCGATGGACATGCTTGGCTTGGTGTAACAGCGAACATTCTTTCCCGCTTCGGGATTGGCCACGACGAGCAGACCCTGCTCGACCCACCGCCTCAATTGTTTCGAGGCTGCCAGCGTGTTGTCGGAGCCCATCAGTCGGCGCACTTCCAAGTTGCGGATTGTTCTGTTCTTGTCGATGTGGTCGTTCACTTGCTCCCACAGGGTTGGGCGGTTCTGGTTCCAGAGGCAAACAACGACGGCTTCTCGGTCAATTCTGGGACGGGTCATGTAGAGCGGCAAGTACAGGCCCGCCTTCCACATGGTTCCGAACATCATATGGACGCCCTCGCCGGCGTCAAGATTGGGTGGATCGGGAAACTCCCGCAAGTGCTGTACGATCAGTGAGTTCCGGTTGTGTGGTCCCACACGTCCAATGTTGGCGGGAGTCACCGGCCCCGCGAACAGGCCGGGTGATTCAATCTCAATCCGATCCGAGAAGATGCGGACCATCACATCAGTGGGAAGGCGGTAGTCGCGATGTATAACCGCATTGGTAATGGCTTCGGCGATCACCCGCACCGGGTACTTCTGCGCGATCTCGAAACCGAGCGGGCCGTACTGGACGCCTCCGGCCAGTTCGTTGATGACGGCTTGTCGAGCGTCAGTGATTTGGCGAATCAACGGCCCGCCAATGGTCACCGGCTTGCGAACGAGGTTTGTGTTCGGATCGGTCGACATCTTCGGACCACGGTAGTGGAAAACGCGGACGGCCGCCTTGCTGGCCAGTAGCCCGGAGGGTTCCTCGGCAAACAGGAGCACCGCTGCTCGTGTAGGTCGCAAGTGTCCCTGCGCGTTTTTCTTTGCCAGCCCGAGATGAAACATTGCCTGGTCGATGCGGCGTGTCAGGTGACGGCTTCGCGCGTACGCCTGCCAGTAGTCGGTTTCGAGAAGCTCAAAATCGATCTCTTCCAGACGGTTTTCGGCGGAAACGACTCCTCGCTCGTGGCAAAGATCGTTGATCGCCGGCGCCGTCAACTCCTTGTTCCCTTTCGACAGGCGAACGAACGTTCCATCGTCAACGATGCTGTGGACTCGGCTACTCTTCTCGATCTTCAGCAGGGTGATGGAACCTCGCGAACCGTCTCGGAGCGTGCATCCGACTTCAGAATGCGTGACCGGAAGCTGGTCCGGCTCTGTAATCCGGGAACTGAGCTTGCGGTGGAGTTCATCCCAGTTCATCGGATGCGTTTGAATTCCGTACACACGGTCACGCCCTTGAGCCTTGTCGGGATCTTCAAGTCCTAGGGCGAGCACCCCACCATCAGAATTGGCAAAGGCCACGACGGACTCAAGCAGTCTGCCGACCTTTCCCACTCGCTTGCACTCGAACTGCCGTGATTCGGAAGCATTCAAGAGGCGGTCGATAAAGGTATCGTCAGTCGGCGGCAGCGTGTCGCGGCCGGAGACGGCATCAGGATCGGAACCGGGAGATTGTGGGGGCACGATGGATTCCGGGGACATTTACCTAATTCGGCTGTTTGAGTAAGTTAACCGGTCCTCCCGGTTTCCGGGGCGGATGATGCAACTGGCGGCTTCTTCTAGACGCTCGACAAATGTACCACTAATTAACGATCGTTTGCCGCCCGGAGTCGGCCGGGACGGCGGGCAGTTGGAGACGGAAGCGGCTGCCCTTGCCGGCGGTGCTCTCGACCAGTATGCGTCCGCCGTGCTCGTTAAGTATCTTCTGGCTGACAGGCAACCCCAGTCCGGTACCCCGGCTGCGTTTGGAGGAGACGAACGGCTTGAACAGATCTTCCATCTCGGCGGGTGAGATACCGGGCCCGTTGTCCTCGACGATCACCCCGACCACGCCTTCGTCGGCCGAGTATTCGGTTCTCACGTTTACGCAGCCCGCCCCCTCATTCTCGCTTGCCGCGTCGATGGCGTTGGTCACGACGTTAAGCACGGCCCGATGCATCCCTTCGGAATCGAACACGAGCGTGGGCATTTCATCGGCCGGAGTGCAATTCAACTCAACTTTCAACTCATCGGCCCGGGAATTCATCAGTTCGAGAACGTCGTCCACCACGCGATTCATATCGGAGGGTTCCAGGTCGGGCTCGCGTTCCTTGCTGAAGGTGAGCATATCCATGACGAGGGCGGATATTTTGTTCTGGTTCTTCTCGACGATTTTCCAACCCCGGCGAACCACCGACTGGTCCTCTTCGGCCAGGCCCATCTCGATCAGGTAGCTTCCGCCGCGAATCCCCTGCAAGATGTTTTTGATGTGGTGCGATAACGTGGCGATAGTTTGCCCGACCGCCGCCAGCCGTTCGGCCTGCACCATGGCCGAGTAGTATCTGGTGTCTTCGACGGCCAGGGCGGCCTGATGCGCGATGGCGATCATCAGCTTGAGGTGGTCCTCGCTGAACTTGGTCGCGCCGCCCTTCTGAATCACCTCTTGGGGCGAGGTGGAGGTGTCGATGTAGATCACGCCCACCACGTCGTAGCGACCCTGCATCGGCACGCAAATTGCCTCTCGAATACCCGCCCTCAAAATGCTGCCGGCCGGGTTCCAGCGTTCGTCCTGTCGCGCGTCGCTGGTGAGCACGCCCTCGTTCTTCTCGGTGACGAAGTCGAGGATGGTCTTGCTGATAGAGATCTTCTCGTCGGCGCGAACACCGCGTCGGGTGCGGCGGACGGTCGGCTCTAGCTCGCCGGTCTCGGAGGAGACAAGCATAACGCAGCCCCGATCGGCCTCGACCCATTCGAAGATCAGTTCCATAATTCGCTGCAACAACTGGTCGATGTCGAGTGTATGGCTGACGGCCAGCGCGGTGCGATACATCACCTGCAAGTTGCTGCGAGCCCGGGCCAGCCAGGAATCGCGTGGGGCGTCGGAGCCGAACTCGAATACCCGGCTCCCTTCCTCCTGCGTAACCGAATGGATGATCCGCGATTCGTCGCCGGCGTGTTGCGGCGAGGCGATGTCGATCACCTGGGCGAGGTCCTCTTCCGACTGCTCCGAGGGGCAGGTGAAGAGCATCAAGGTGCTTCCCACTTGGAGCTGGTCGCCGCTAGCTAGGTGATGTTGGCTGACCCGCTCGCCGTTGACGAAGGTGCCGTTTGAACTGTTAAGGTCGGAGACGACGCAGCCGTCGTCGGCACAACGGATCTCGGCGTGCTGGCGGGAGACCTCGGTATCGTGGACTTGGACGGTATTGGACGCATCGCGACCCAGGCGAGTCGCGGATTCTTCCAGCTCGAAGCGGGCCCCTTGATCTGACCCGCGGATTACAAACAACGACGGCACGGCGTTGACTCCAAACGGCGCTGACTCCAAGATCGGGCGAGCGGGCGGGAGAAACGCCGACCCCAAGCCACCCACCAGCGTGGTCAAACGCCGCGGGCGACCGCCTGTCCGCTCCCGCTTAGCAACTCCTCGATTTTACGAATCAAGGGCGCAAAATGATAGGGCTTTCGAACGAATTCCCCGTCGGGTAACCCTTGGGCATGGCGGCGGACACTGCCCAACAGGACCATGGGCGTCTCCTGTAGGGCCGAGTCTTCGGCGAACGGCGAAATTGCCCCATCCGCCGAATTATCCAATTCGAGGTCGAGCACAATCAGGTCGGGATGGAGTTGCCGGGCCAAATCGAGCCCTTCCCGAGCCCGGCCGGCCGTGAATGTACGAACCCCACGCCGCCCAAGCGCGGTGCTCAGCACCTCTTGCGTCTCCTCCGATTCATCGACAATCAACACGCTGCGTTCATCGACCAACGCTACAGCCTCCATGCTACCTGACTCGACCGGACTTCCCTGTCCGGACTTCCCTGTCCGGCCAACCCTGTCCAGCCAACCTGTCCGGCCAATTTACGGAATTGTGCCCGGTTGGTCTGCCCCACACAAAGGGGCCAAAGCATAGCGACACTCGGCTCGCGTGTCAAAGCGAATTTACGGAAAGGGGCCGCATGGGTAAGCATTCGTTCAACGCGTGCGTGACAATTGAACAATAGCCGCCAGCGGAAGCTGGCGGTTGACCGGCAAGACAGTGCCCGTTGGACAAATTGACAAGGCCGCAAGGCAACCGCCAGCTTCCGCTGGCGGCTATTATCGCCACG
>CAZDHN010000413.1:0-6046 GCA_964505115.1 uncultured Planctomycetaceae bacterium | reverse complement strand
GTCGACCGAAGGCGGCCAACCCGAGGGTGAACAACCCAAGCTTAGCGACACCGCCGCGACAACCACCGTCAAGGAATGGGCCACGTTTGAAACCAGCACCACGGCCGTTCTGCATCATCAGCTTCCCCTGGACGCGGCCAAGGTAAAGCCCGGCCAAACGGTCCTCGTCCGGGCGGTTGCCTGGGACAAGCGAAACGTGAGCGACTGGGGGCTCGACCTGAAACCGCAACAGGCCGCCAGCGGTTGGCATACGATCAGAATAGTGGCCGAGGACGACAAGGCGAACGCCCGCCTGGCCGAGTTGGACAGCCTGCGTCAGGCGATCTTTAAGCTGCTGGAGCAGCAGATTCGCGCCCGGGTCACGGCCGTTCAGATTCTTCAGCGAAAGCAACTGGCCGAGGCGGTCGGTTTTGCCGGTCAGGCCCGAACCCAACAGGTAGAGGTCCAGAAGCAGACGATTGGCCTGGTTAAGGGCATCGGCCAGACCGACAAGGAAGAGCGGCTGGCGATCAAGCGGATTCTCAACAAGCTGGCTTTCGGCGACATGCTAACGGCCGTCAAGCAATGCGACGGCATGGTTAAGCTGAAGGCGTTGGAGGGCTTCGCCCGGCCGGTTCCCGAATTGAACGCCACCCAGGACCGGATCGTCGACGTCCTCCGCCGCCTGCTCGACGCAACGCGCCGCGCGCAAGCGGAAACGCTCGCCGAGATGAAGAAGCGGCCCGGCGGCGATCTGCCCGACGACACCGAGAAGAAGCTGGAGGAGATGCGCAACAAGCTGGAGGAGTTCATCAAGCAGCAGAAGAAGGTGATCGAGGCGACGAAGAACCTGGCCAAGAAGCCCGTCGAGGATTTCACCGAGGAGGAAGAGGAACTGCTCAAGCGCCTGGCGGCCGGCCAGGACGAATGGGCGAAGTTCATGAAGGAACTGCACAGCGACCTCAGTAAGTTGCCCGAGCAGGATTTCGCCAACGCCGTGATGGCCAAGGAGCTTAACGAGATCCAGACCGAGCTGAAGATGGCCGCCGACGCCTTGACCAAGAAGACGGCCGACATTGCCGTCCCGCTGGAGCAGTTGGGTGCCGAGATGGCCGAGGAGATCAAGACGAACATGGAGAAGTGGCTTCCCGACACGCCCGACCGCGAGCGCTGGAGCCAGGAGGAATCGCTCACCGACCAGGACAAGGAAGCGCCCATGGCCGAGTTGCCGGGCGAGTTGGAAGACCTGATCGGCGAACTGATGGAGGAGGAAGAGGACCTGTTCGACGAGATGGAAGACGTCGGCTCCAGCCAGGCCGACTCGTTGGACAAGGGTGCCGGTTGGGACGTGGCCGACGGGCCGATCTCGAACATGAGCGCCAAGGGTGCCACGGGCAACCGGCTGCCGAACACGAGCGAGATTGGCGGCCGGGCGGGCGAGGGTCGCAGCGCCAAGTCGAGCGGCGAGTTCGTCGGCGACGAGGCGGTCGGCAAGGGCGGCCGAAAAACACCCAGCCGGCTGACTGCCGACCCGGTCATGAAAGGGCAGGTTAAGGATCACAGCAAGGACCCCACGGGCGGCGCCAGCGGTTACGGCAAGGAAAGCGGTCAGGGCGGCGAAGGGCTGGAGGGCCCCTCGCGGCGCACGCCCGGCCAGCGCAACATGCAACGTCTGGCCGGCAAGCAGGCCGCGCTGCGCAACAAGGCCGAGGGGATCGACGTGCAGTTCTCCGTGATGAACTTCCATCACACCGACCTGAAGAACATGATCAGCATGATGGCCCAAATCGAGCGCGACCTGAAGGCCGGCCGCTACCAAAACGCGCTGCGCCAGCGGAAGGTCGTCGCCGAAGGGTTGGGTAACGTGAAGCAGTATCTCGAAGGCGAGTTCGAAGTCCGGCGGGATACCACGACGAACCTTCCAACCGACGTTCAGAAGGAAATCCTCGGCAGCATGCAAGACCCCTCGCCCGCCGGTTGGGAAGAAATGAACCGCCAGTACTTCGAGCGACTAGGCACCAGCGGCGGCGCCAACGCCACCGCGCCCGCGCTCCCGGCGGCCGCGGAGAAGTAAGGAACCGCTGGCACGAGGAAATACGAAGAAATCGAGCCACGGATGAAACACGGATGAAACACGGATACGGACGGCAGGATAGTCCTTTAGAAATCCGTGTTTGATCCGTGTTTCATCCGTGGCTAATAAGGAATAGGCAATATGCGTTCGGATAAACCAATCGCAACTTGGGTCATTCCCCTGCTGGTCGGCCTGATCGTGTTGGCCGACAACCGACCCGCCACGGCTGCCGACGAGGATAGGTCGGGCCGGCAGAAGGTGGTTATTCCGTTCGACTTCGTCTCCAAGTTCGACAAGGGCCGATACGGCGAGAAGGTCGGCAACATGATCTGGAAGAAGCTCGAACGGGAAGGCGGCTTCATCATACCCGAGTCGATGCTCGAGGTGCGCGACTTCTGCACGACCAATAAGATCACACTCGGCCCCGACACGGCCATCGATAAGGTCAAAAAGGTTGTCCAGGATGATTTCGGAGCCGACATCGGCATTTGGGGAAGCATGGAGCGCGTGCCGGGCAACGACTGGGACGTCTACGACTTCTCGATCAAGTGCGTCGATTTCTCAGCCTACCCTAAGGTGAAGGTCGTCTACGAGAAGAAGAACGTCCGCACCAAGACGGTCAGCGAGGTGCCGCACGTTTACGTCAAGGAGATGCTCGACGCCCTCTACGGTCGCAAGCCGGGCGGACCGCCGCCGCCCGATCTGCTGGCCGAAAAGAACTGGGAGACAAACCCCAACCTGATATTGGGTGGCGATTTTCAGAAGGGAGCAGGTGGAGTGCCGGCCGGTTGGGAATCGCGCGGCGGACAGCAGCGCGAGCGGCTGGGACATCTGGTCAAATGGATTCCCGAAACCGGCAACGCCGACAACAAGGTGGTCCGCCTCACAATGGACAAGGCGTTGGGCGATAGCTGGGGCGTGATGTACTACAGCCGGCCGTTTCCCGTCGAGGAAGGAGCCAAGTACCGCTTCCAGTGCCGCTACCGGACCAACGGCCCATCGCCCAAAATCTTCATCAAGTGCTACGACCGGATGGCTTCCGAATACAGCGGCCAGAAGAGTTACAAGCCGTCCCGCCCGAAGTCGTCGAAGTCCGATCCCAAGCGCAACACCTACGTGCCCGAGGTGGCCGAGTTGCGCGAGTGCTACCGCTCGCAGCAGAACCTCAAGGGCGCGAAGAACCAGTGGAACACGCAAACCGAGGACTTCACACCCCGGCACACCAAGTCGACGCCCAAGTGGGGCCGTGTCATGCTTTACGGCTACCTTGGGGCGGGTGTCATCGAGTTCGACGACGTGGTGATCAAGCAGATCGTGCCCGCCTCGCCGCACGAGACGATCAAGGACCCCCGCCATTCGCTCGAATCGAAGGTAACCATGAAGGAAATGGAAGAGAACGAGCGCCGCGCCCGCGAAGAGGCCGAACGCCGCAAACGCGAGCGGATGGGGAAAGAGTAGCTTTCCGTCAATCGCGGGCGGATGGGGTAGCTGAACGCGCAAGAGTTCAGATGGTTCGGGCTGAACTCTTGCGAGTTCAGCTACGCACGGGTTCGACGGACGCTCGCGTATCGGGTATCCTAGAGGATTCTCCACCCGATACCGCCCGTGAAGCTTATGGACCTGATCGCCACTTCCACCTTTGGCCTGGAGGCCGTTGTTGCCCGAGAAATCGAGGCGCTGGGCTACGCGAGCAAGACCATCCAGGCAGGCCGGATGCTCTTCCAGGGCGAGGCGGAGGCGATCTGCCAGGCCAACCTCTGGCTGAGGGCGGCCGACCGGGTGCTCATCAGGCTGGGTGCCTTCGAGGCGACCGATTTCGGGCAACTCTTCGACCGAACCAACGCCCTGCCGTGGGAGGATTGGATCCCGCCGGACGGCGAGTTCCCGGTCAACGGGCGCTCGGTCAAGTCGCAACTTTCCAGCGTGCCGGCCTGCCAGAAGATCGTCAAGAAAGCGATTGTCGAGCGGCTCAAGTCGGCCCACGGGGTAGAGCTGCTCGAAGAGACCGGCCCGCGCGTCTCGATAGAAGTGGCTCTACTGGAAAACCTCGCTACGCTCAGCATCGACACGACCGGCCCCGGCTTGCACAAGCGCGGCTACCGAACACTGGCCGGTCGCGCGCCTTTGAAGGAGACGCTGGCGGCGGCCATGGTCATGCTGAGTTTTTGGCGGCCGGACCGGCAGTTGCTCGATCCGTTCTGCGGCACGGGCACGATCCCGATCGAGGCGGCCATGATCGGCCGGCGGATGGCGCCCGGCTTGAATCGCCAGTTCGCCGCCGAGTCGTGGCCGAGCATACCGCCCGAGCTCTGGGAGGCTGCCCGATCGGCAGCGCGCAAGGTCGCGATTCCCGAATTGCCGCTGCGGATCATCGGCACGGATAACGACGAAGAAACGCTCAGCCTGGCCCGATACCACGCCGCGCAGGCGGGCGTCGAGAACGACATCCACTTCCAGCGCCGCGACTTCGCCACGCTCACAAGCAAGAAGCTGCACGGATGCGTGATCGGCAATCCGCCCTACGGCCAGCGGATGGGCGAGCGGGACGAGGTCCAGGCGCTCTATCGGGCCGTGCCCGACGTGCTCCGTCGGCTGGATACATGGTCGCACTACTTCCTCACCTCGCATCCGTATTTCGAGGAACTGGTCGGCCAGGAAGCCGATCGACGTCGGAAGCTGTACAACGGCCGGATTGAATGCACCTACTTCCAATTCCACGGCCCCAAGCCCGGCACGCTACCCGGCGACCCAGTCGAGCCGACGGCCGACGAATCGGAAGCGGCCAAACCGGCGTTTGGCGGGCTGCTACCGGAGGCCGAGCGACAGGCCGAAGAGTTTCGCAACCGGCTGGTCAAACGGGCCCGGCACCTGCGACGCTGGCCCACCCGCCGCGGCATCACCTGTTACCGGCTTTACGAACGCGACGTGCCCGAGGTGCCGCTGGTGGTGGATCGCTACGAGGACTGCCTGCACATTACCGAGTACGAACGGCCGCACGAGCGTTCGGCCGCCGAGCACGCCGATTGGCTCGACCTGATGGTTCGCACGGCCGGCGAGGTGCTCGACGTGCCGCCGGACAACATCTTCCTCAAACGCCGCCGACGACAGCGCGGCACGTCGCAGCACGAGCCCTACGCCGCCGACCGGCGAACGTACGTCGTCAACGAGGGCGGGCTGCGGTTCCGCGTGAATCTGTCGGATTACGTCGACACGGGCCTGTTCCTCGATCACCGCATCACGCGATCGATGGTCCGCGACGCCGCCACCGGACGCCGCTTCCTCAACCTCTTCGCTTACACCGGCGCGTTCACCGTCTACGCGGCGGCCGGCGGTGCCCGATCGACAACTTCGGTGGACCTGTCGAGGACCTACCTCGACTGGGCGCACGACAATATGTCACTGAACGGTTTTTCGGACGACTCGCATCGTTTCGTCCGGGCCGACGCAATGAACTTCATCGACGAAATCGAACCCGGGCCCGTCTACGATCTGGCGCTAGTCGATCCGCCCACGTTCTCCAACAGCAAGAAGGTCGAACACTTCTGGGACATCCAGCGCGATTACGCAACCCTGCTGAACCGGCTGCTGCCGCTGATGGCGCCCGGCGGAGAGATCTACTTCTCGACCAACTTCCGCCGCTTCAAGTTCGACGAATCGGCGATCCAGGCCGAATCGATCCGCGAAATCACCCGCCAGACCATCCCCGACGACTTCCGCAACAAGCGCATCCACCGCTGCTGGCGGATTGTGAAAGCAGACCGTACTCGTCACGCTCCGCGTGACGAATCTGCATCACGCGGAGCGTGATGAGTACATCCGAAAAGAAAGATGCGCGCTCGCTGCGCGCATCTTGTGATGGATGACTCTAGCCCGTATTTCTCACCAACATCGTCACGAGAGGTCGTAAGTTCTGTCGTGGCAAGGAGTGCAAGCGATTCATCCGTAGGCGTATTGGTGAATACGTTGAGGAGGAATCGCGCCGCACGACGAAGC
>CAZDHN010000412.1:0-6074 GCA_964505115.1 uncultured Planctomycetaceae bacterium | reverse complement strand
GCCAACCATACCAGAAATCCGAGATCCGGGAAACATCATATTATACGAGCACCCCCTGCAAGGGCGAGACATGGGCGTGGAGTTCGCCAAGAATGTCGCACCCTTGCAGGGTGCCGGTTCACGTCTCAACGCTACCCCGGGCGTTGCCCGGGGCTGGTATGTTCGACCCCTTCAAGGGTCGTCGTACGGAGGTGGAACACACCTGGCAACCGCACTCGTCACGCCTCTCCGCCGTGTATTCACGGCGGGATAAATCCGCATATTCACGGCGCGTCAACTATGCTATTTAGCGTTTTCCCGACGATGCTTTGCCGGGGGCCTCTTTGATCGCGCCCTAGGCGGTTCCCGAGCCTATTGACAGCAAACGACTTGCTTGGCGAGAATTGGAAAATTGGGAAGCGTCTTGGGCCGACGGAGTTGTCGGCCTATCGCGCGGATCGCGTGTATAGGCGGATCGGCGTACTAACAGAGTTGCCCCTGCCCCGGGTGGGAAGGGGAATGTGGCCATGGTGCTGGTTATGAGAGACCGATTTAGCAGGCTGCTGTCGCTGATGGCGTTGGCCGTTGAGGTTGCGCTCCGGTTTCTAATCCCTGCCGCGCTCTGTATCGCTTATATTGTGGGGGCGGTGCTTGAATACGACCGCATCTACCCAAATCCACGCGATCATTTCACGCCGACGCGGGCCATTGCCACTATCGCCATCCTGTCTGTAACGCTAATGTGGCTGGGGTGGCGATTCGTTCAGTTCGTGCGCAAGCCGGCATCCTCGCAGCGTAGCGGGGGAGTGAAGGCCGAGCCACACGATGCAATGGACTCGCCGCAGCCTCGTGGCTGATGGGTAATCCTCTGTCCGCGAGCCCTTGATCGCTAGCTTTTTCCACAACGCAAACCAGAGGAAAACCCAATGGATCAAGAACACATCGCCCAAAATCTCGTCGAGCTTGTTGCCTATCAGGAAGAATTGGTGGTGAGCAAGACGTTGCTGCAGAAAGAGACGGGCACGGTTACGCTGTTTGCTTTTGACAAGGGGCAAGGGCTGAGCGAGCATACGGCGCCGTTCGACGCCATGGTCTGCGTGCTGGACGGGGTGGCCGAGATTGCGATTGCCGGCAATCCGATTGTAGTGAAGCAGGGCGAAATGCTCGTCATGCCGGCCAACCAACCCCATGCCCTGCAGGCCGTCGAGCGATTCAAAATGATGCTGACGATGATTAGATCGTAGGCGGCAGGGCGGCAGGGCCGCCAGCCAAACCGGTGCTACCGCACCCAGGCGAGAACGCGCGCGGAATGATTCGATGATAGACAATAGCCGCTGGCGGAAGCCAGCGGTTGGGTGAAGCAAGAGCGAGGGGTGGACGCCGTGATCGGAGCGCAACGCAACCGCCAGCTTCCGCTGGCGGCTATTGGGGGTAAGGTGGCGGCGCGGTACTGTCGCGCGTGTTCGAGGAGATTGATCCGTGCTTATCCGTGTGATCCGTGGTTCTTTTGCGTGACCATGATTCACCACCCAACAGGGGGTGGCTTAACGGCACGCGGAGCGTGCCTGCTCCTTTATTGGCTTTCAGCCTGGTGCGGTTGACAGTGGTTGGGGTGGAGTCTAAAATGAGCGATTCTCCAGTCAGTTGGGTGGAATGAGCGGTTGTGCTCGCCAGAGGGTGGGTTCAGCCAGTTTTTTTGTAGGTCCTGAGTGAAACGATGGCCGTTCCAAAACGCAAGCATAATAATTCTCGCTCCGGCTCCCGCCGGTCGCACAATGCCATAAAACCCCGGGAAATCATGTATTGCCCGGAGTGCAGCACGCCGGTGCCGTCGCACGTGGTTTGTCCGAATTGCGGCCACTACATGGGCCGTAAGGTAGTCGAGACGGAATCGTAGTCCCAACGCAAGCGGCGGCCGTCCTGCAATAACCCGCCGTCGCATCGGCTGAAGTACGATTGGCTCTGATAGTCGGTAATGGCTGGTATGATGGGTGCCACCGCTGGCTCATCCAGCAGTGCGAAGTACAAACGCTGCTAGCGACACTGCTGGGCAAGCCAGCAGTGGCACCCCGCGCATGCTTCGTATTTCTAACGGGTGTAGCCGCAAGCCAGATGTTGAAAGGACGCCGTGAGTCGAATTGCGTTTCTTTTCCCCGGGCAGGGGGCCCAAACGGTTGGCATGGGTCGGCAACTGGCCGAGTCGTTGCCCAGCGTGCGCGCCCTGTACGACCGGGCCGGCGGAGTGTTGGGCTACGACCTGGCCAAGCTCTGCTTTGAAGGGCCCGCCGAGGAACTGGATTCCACCGTTTGTAGCCAGCCGGCACTGTTCGTCACCAGCCTGGCCGCGCTGGAATCGCTCAGAAGCGAATCGCCCGACGTAGCGCTTGGCTGCGAAGCGGCGGCCGGCTTGAGCCTGGGTGAGTACACGGCCATGGTCTTCGCCGGCGTGATGGAGTTCGAGGACGGGCTGACGCTGGTCCAGCGGCGCGGGGCGGCCATGCAGGATGCGGCGGACGCAACACCCAGCGGAATGGTCAGCATTCTGGGGCTGGAACGGGTGGAGGTCGAGGCGCTCTGCGAGAAGGCTCGCGGGGAGGATATCCTGGAAATCGCCAATTTGCTCTGTCCGGGCAACATCGCGGTTTCGGGCAGTAACTCTGCCTGCGAGCGGGCGGCCGAGATGGCTCAGTCGTTTGGGGCGATGAAGGCGGTCCCGCTGGCCGTTGCCGGAGCCTTCCACACGAAAGTCATGCATCCGGCCGATCTGCGGCTGGCCGAGGCGCTTGCCGACGTGCCCATGCAGCGGCCAAGAATCCCCGTAATCTCGAACGTCGATGCCCAGCCGCACGACGATCCCGAGGAAATACGCCAATTGCTTGTCCGGCAGGTTTTGCAGCCGGTGCGTTGGCAGGAGTCGATGCAGTGGCTTCTGCAGGAAGGCTTCGATCAGTTTTACGAGGTCGGACCGGGCCGGGTGCTCCGCGGATTGCTGCGGCGAATCAATCGCAAGGTCGCCTGCCAATCCGTCGTCGTCTAATATCTCAAAGCGTGAGGACGTGTAGCGTCGTGTACACCTAACCAGTTTTCAGGAGAGGGGTTAGGGGCCAGGGACCAGGGGCTAGAAACTGCCTCGGTGGACTGCCTTTCATTCGTCCCTGACCCCTGATCCCTAACCCCTAGTAAACTCCATGTCAGATACGAATATCAATAGGATTTCTACCGATCTCAACCAGCAGGTGGCTATCGTTACCGGCGCGGCCGGTGGGCTGGGGCGAGCAATCAGCCTCTCGCTGGCGGCCTGTTCGGCCAAGATAGCTTGCGTCGACGTCAACGAGCAGACTCTGGCCGAAACGGTCGAAGCCGTCAGAAATGCCGGTGGAACCGCCGAGCCGTTCGTCTGCGACGTAACCGATAGCGATCGCGTGAATGAAGTTGTCGGCGAGGTGATCGAGAAGTTGGGTAGTGTAGACATCATGGTGAATAATGCCGGCATCACTCGCGACAATATCATCGTGCGGATGAAGGACGAACAGTGGGATTCGGTCATCAATATCAACCTGAAGGGGACTTTTCTGTTCACTCGGGCGGTCGCCAGGCCGATGATGAAAGCTCGGCGGGGCCGGATTATCAACATAGCGAGCGTTGCGGGCCTGATGGGTAACCCGGGCCAGGCCAACTACTCGGCATCCAAAGCGGCGGTGGTCGGCCTTACCCGAACCGTCGCCCGAGAACTGGCCGGCCGAAACGTCACCGTAAACGCCGTGGCACCCGGCTTCATCGCTACCGACATGACGGCAAAAATGGGCCCGGAAATCCTTGCGGCGGTACAGAAGCAAATCCCCCTCGGTTGCCTGGGTAAGCCGGAAGATATTTCCGATGCCGTGCTATTTTTGGCCAGCGAAGCCGCGAGTTTCATCACGGGGCAGGTGCTTACGGTGGATGGGGGGCTGACTTCCTGATCTACGTAGACTACCCATGCTACGCAGAACGATTGATATCGACAATCGTAATGGAAGTCGTTACAAATCTGGGGGTTGTCAGAGAGTCGGGTAAGCTGTAGGATTTGGTCCCAATTGGGAAATGTTCTGTTTATTCGGGGGCAAGTTCCCCCTTAATAAGTGCGATTATCAGGAGGATCGTCAAGGTGGCCTCAGTTGAAGAACGAGTAGTTGACATCGTCGCCGAGCAGTTGGGCGTCAGCAAGGACCAGATCAGTCGAGACACTTCATTTGTCAACGATCTGGGAGCCGATTCACTCGATACGGTCGAGTTGGTGATGGAGCTCGAAGAAGAGTTCGACATCAACATTCCGGACGACGCGGCCGAAAAGATTCAAACGGTCGGTCAAGCGGTTGAGCATATCGAAAAGGCTTGCGAGGAGAAGAGCGAAACCGCTTGACGAACTTCCATGAATCGACGTGTTGTCGTAACCGGATCCGGTGTTGTTACCGCGCTCGGCTGCCGCGTGGATGAGTTGTGGACTCGCGTCTGCAACGCTGAAAGCGGCGTCAGCCCCATCAAGCGGTTTAATACCGAGCGATACCGTAGCAATTTTGGCGGCGAGATAAGCGATTGGTCGACCGACGGGTACGTTGAGCCCAAGGCGGCCAAGCGGCTTGATCGCTTTACGCAGTTCGCATTCGTGGCGGCGGTTAATGCCGTGCGCCAGTCGGGGATCGACTTCGCCAAGGAAGATCCTTTCTATTGCGGGGTAATAATAGGCTCGGGAATCGGGGGGCTTTCGGAACTCGAAGTCCAGCACGGCCGGTTATTCCAAAAAGGCCCCGGTAAGGTATCCGCCTTCACCATCCCCAAGCTGATGGCCAACGCGGCCAGCGGGCAGATTTCCATCGAGTATGGTTTGTGTGGCCCGAATTCGGCCGTGGTGACTGCTTGTGCCAGCGCGTCGAACGCCATCGGCGAGGCCTTCAGAACCATACAACGCGGCGACGCCGAGGTTATGATCACCGGCGGAAGCGAGGCGGCGCTGACCCCGCTGGGCATGGCCGGCTTCGGCGCAATGCGCGCATTGTCGGAACGAAACGACGACCCGCAAGCCGCCAGT
This sequence comes from uncultured Planctomycetaceae bacterium, assembly GCA_964505115.1. Taxonomy (GTDB): domain Bacteria; phylum Planctomycetota; class Planctomycetia; order Pirellulales; family Thermoguttaceae; genus CAZDHN01. The sequence goes on along the minus strand of CAZDHN010000412.1, from coordinate 1,030 downwards.
CGACCGTTCGACCTCAACCGCGACGGCTTCATTCTCTCCGAAGGGGCCGGCGTGCTGGTCATTGAGGAACTCGAACACGCCAAGGCTCGTGGGGCGAACATACTTGCCGAGTTGATCGGCTTTGGTGCAAGTGCCGACGGGTCGCACATTACCCAGCCGCACGAAGACGGACGCGGGGCGGCCATGGCAATGTCGCGCGCGTTGGCGGACGCCCAACTCGATCCGGCCGATATCGCCTACATAAACGCACACGGCACCAGCACCCCGCTGGGCGATAAGGCCGAGACCGCGGCCATCAAGAGCGTCTTCGGAGAAGCCGCCCAAACGGTGAGTATCTCCAGCACGAAGAGCCAACTGGGACATTTGCTGGGCGCGAGCGGCGGCGTCGAGTTGGTTATCTGCATCAAAGTGATCCAGGACAGCGTCATCCCGCCGACGATCAACTACGAAACGCCCGACCCGGCTTGCGACCTCAACTACACGCCAAACCAGCCGTGGGAACGAGACGTTCAAATCGCCATGTCGAACAGTTTTGGCTTCGGCGGCCACAACGCTTCGCTGATCATCAGGCGGCCGGATAATATCTAGAGGGATTAGGGGCCAGGGGCCAGGAAATATCGTCCACGGGCTTTGCCGAAATAGCCGCTGGCGGGAGCTGGCGGTTGCTCCGCGGCAGAGTTGTTCCTTGTCTCTCTCGCGCTGCCCGGGCCCATGACCGAACCATTTTCGCTTGTCGACTTCGCGGTACTCGGCATCTGCCTGGCGGCCATGGCGGCCGTTGGTGTTTGGTTTGCACGGCGGTATGGTAGCGACGACCCGCTCTTCGCCAATCGGGCTTTACGCTGCTGGCCGCTCGGCTTGAGCCTGGCCGTGGCTTCGACAGCGTCAATCTGCTACTTGGCCGTGCCCGCGGAAGCCTATTCGGCCGGTCTGAAGCTGCTCGTGGTGCCGGCGGCGCTCTGGGCCACGTTGCCGATCGTGTTCTGGTGCGTCGTGCCGTTGTGCTTCGGACTCGAACTGGATTCCGTAC
>CAZDHN010000411.1:0-6078 GCA_964505115.1 uncultured Planctomycetaceae bacterium | reverse complement strand
TCGGTGGCGGTCGAGCCCTAACGCCGTAGGCGTTAAACATCATAGCCCAGGGTCGCGAAGCGCACCCTGGGTTGGAAGGCATCCGCAACGAAATGAACGCTGAAAGCGTTCTACATGGCGTCACGCAGTTGTGCAACTCCGTTGGAGTTGACGGGTTCTTAACCAACCGTTACCCAGGGTGCGCTTCGCGACCCTGGGCTCTGTTGTCCGACCCCGGTGGGGTCGATTTATGTGTTTTCTTTCCTGCGGAAAGTTAGCGCAACCGTGGTGCATGATCGTCGCAAGTACTTGACCCCACGCGCATTACCGCTCTATGCTACGGTATCCGCCCGGGCCAACGTCTTTGGGTAATGGAGATTTGGGTAGAATAAGAAGTTAGATGACAAGAGAATCCAATCGAAATGGCGAAGATCAAATACCGCTTCAATTCGCTCGAAGACTTCCTTGTCTCCACATCGTTGACTGTTGACGCGCAGCTCGACGATGGGTGGGGCGCGAGGTTTCCCGTCAAGGGCCGCGAAATTGATGCGACAGTTCTATTTGCCGATATTTCGGGTTTCTCGGCGCGAACGCTCGATTTGTCGTCAACCGAAACGCTTATCTTCGTCAACAACTTCTTCGCATGGATTTCAGCCGAGGCACTACGCGGCGGACACGGTATCGTCGACAAATACATTGGCGACGAAATCATGATTGTCTTTTCAAAGGAGTTTGGCAGCGACGATCCGTTCGTCGAGGCTGTTCAGGCCTCTCGATACATGGCCGAACATGATGCGCTAAGCTTCTGTCCGCACATGGGTATCGCCAGCGGAATGGTCACTGTTGGCTACGTCGGTACGCCAATTAAATTCAATTGCTCCGTCTTTGGGGCTCCGGTCGCACTGGCCGCACGTTGCGCCAGCGTCAAACCGGAACCAGAGGAAGATCAATGGATATCCAGCTTCATGGTGTTTCCCGCCGTGGAATGGAACGATCGGGAGTTCGATGATGTATTCCCTGCTCGCCAATTGAGGTTTCCTGACGGCAAACTCCAAGAGCAGGCTAATCCCTGGGAAATGTTGCCCGCTCGAACCGCACAGATGAAGAATGTCGGTGATGTCGAGATCCGCGAAGTGGTCAATCGTTCGATGCATCTGCCATCTCAATCCGCCGAAGATCGCGCAAGAGAATCGTTACGATCGCTGGCCGAAATGGGTCGCTACTGGCCGCAATCGAATGTACCGTAGTCGAATGGAAAGCGTAGAAGTGCCATGAACAAGAGTCTGTACCCCAATGGAACTTACGGAGGTGCCACGCGATGAATGACGATCCGATCGTCGAAGAAGTCCGTAAAGCCCGCAATGAATACGCGAAGAAGTTCGATTACGACCTCGATGCTATCTGTCGGGACTTGCAGAAGAAGCAGGAACAACCGGGCAAGAAGGTCGTCTCGTTCCCTCCGAAGCCGCCAGAAGTCGTTGCCGGTGAGAAGTAATTGCTGCCCAACAAATCGCTCAACCTGACTGGCGCTGGGCGCGGAAGCTGAATTCGTACACCGGCCTACCGCCTGCGCTAGTCCGCCGCGATTGTGTCGGGCTTCACCTCGGCCACCACGCGGAACCCTACGTTGTATACGCGCTGATAGGCGGGGTAGCTCAGCCGGAAGGCCGAGGTGGCTCGCTTGGGACGGTCACGCCAGGAGCCGCCGCGAACTGCCTTGCGACCGGGTGTCTTCAGGTCGTTACGGCCGTCGTCCGGGCGGTAGGGATAGGGCCGGTAAACGGTTCGGGTCCACTCGGACACGTTGCCGTGCATGTCCAGAAGCCCCCAGGCGTTCGGCTGGTAGCGGCCCGGGGCGACCGACAAGAGGGCGCCGTCGTTGAAGCGGGTGTCCTTGGGGATCCAGTCGTCGTACTTGGCCGGGTTCTTAAGCGGCGTGTCGACCGTGTAGGGATGGCTGGCGAACTCGATCATCTTGGCGTCGGACAGGTTGGCGAATTTGGAGAAGTCGACGTTCGAATCGCCGTAGAACCAGCGCGTGGCGGTGCCGGCCCGGGCTGCGTATTCCCACTGCGACTCGGTTGGCAGCGAGAGCTTCATGCCCGACTGCTTCGAGAGCCAGCGGCAAAACTCCGTCGCCCGTTGCTGGGAAACGCGGACCACGGGTTGCTCGGGCAGGTTGACGGGAAAGCCGTGGATGCCGAACTGGTAGCAGTTCTTCGATTCCACCCGACTGTCGTGCGAGGGGTCGAAGAGGGCGAACTGCCGGTTGGTCACTTCGCAAGTGCCCATCCAGAACGGTCGGGCGATTTCCACTTGGGCCAGCGGCTGCTGGTCGACTTCACCCTGGACGTCGCCCATCACGAATCGGCCGGCCGGAACCAACGTCAACTCCATCTCCACTCCCTCGGCCAGTTTGATTTTCCGCCGGGTGGCAGGGCCGGCCGCCTGCTGTCGGCGCTTGGCTTCGGCCGCGTCGAAAGGCCAGCCGGCGCAATTGATCGATTGCGGCTGGGGCTTTGCCAGCGGCTGGGGCGTGACCGGCTCGACCGGTTTCGAGTAGACGGAATCCGCCGCCAGCGGATGGACGACTTCCGGCTCGTCGTCGACGTTGGCGTAAAGTTTCAAGAGGTCGCGGCGACGCTCGACTTGCACGCCCGGCTTGGCCAGTTCCTCACCCCAGGTGCCGTGGTAGGGGCAATTCAGATCGATCCAGGTAATCAGCCGGTCCCACGATTCGGCGTCCAGCTTGACGTTGTGATGTCCCCGCTTGAGCATCTGCACCAGTTGCGTGGTATCGGCATGGAACTCCATGGGCGCCAGCATGTGGTAATCGCTTTCGATACCCGGCCGGCGCACGTAGCGATGCAGCTCGGCGTATCCGACCGAGAACCGGCCGCCCGAGCGAGGGCTGTAAGTCTGTTTCCAGTCGGTAATCTTCACGTCGCCGCGGAGGTTGCAGATCTTTTGGCCGTCGGGCCGGTCCTTGCCGTCGTGGCAGCCGACGCAGTAGCGATCGACCACCGGCTGCACCTCGCGCGGATAGCTGAACCCGCGCGTGGGTCCGTACCAGGGTTTAATGGTCGAGGCCGGGCGATTCAGTGCCAAGGTCGTGCGTGTTGGCGGGGCCGTATTCTGCGGCTCGTGGCAGCCGGCGCATTGCAGCACCTCGCCCGGCATGGCCGTCATCCAGCTTCGCATCAACTGCAGCGCCTTGCCTTCTTCGTCCAAGGGCTGGATGGAGATGGGCGTGTTGGCCGGCACGCGGAACTTGGCCGAGCCGTCCTCGTTGACCGGCACCGTGCCGATCACTCGCTTGATGTCCCAGGGGCCGTCCATGCCGACGACACCCATCAGCCCGCCCATCCCCTGGTAGGCGAAATTATAGGTGAATACGCGCAGCGACTTGACCGTGCCGCGTGGAATACCCTTCAGGCCGTCGCCCACGTAAACGTCGGGCAGGTAGACCAACGCGTCCTTCTTGGCCAGATTGACTTTCTCGGGCAGGACGGGTGGCTTGCGAGTCTTGCGTAGCGGAACCGGCTCCAACAGCGCGTAGCCGGGCTCTTCCTTCAGAAGCACCATGTTGTCGAAGATGTCGACCAGATAGATGCCCCAGAGCGACTGGAGCGTCGGCTTGCAGGCGACCAGGAAGTGTTTCTCACTCAGCGGATAGGGGTGCAGGAACTTGGGCCAACTGCTCAGTGTCAGGCCGTCGGCGATGATCATCTCGACCTTCTTGCCGTGGCCCGGTATGCGTTGCACGGCACCCGTCGCCTCGCGGCGGCCTTGGGCCGGGTCGAAGATCACCAACTCGCCCATTCGCGGGTTGTCGTGATGCCCGCCGACTACCGCCACCACCTTGGTCGGATGACCCGGGATGGGTCGGGCGTAGAACGTCGAGTTCGGCCAGTAGGAGTTGCTGCCGTAGTACTCCATCTGCTCGGTGCCGTCCGGGTTCATGTGGAACAGGAGCCGAGTGTTCGAGTGCGGCGTGTCGGTGTACTCCCAGCGGAGATACAGCACCCGGCCGTTGTTCATCACCGTGGGGCACCAGTTATGTTCCTGGTCGAAGCAAAGCTGGCGGATGTTTCGGCCGTCGGCGTCCATCACGTAGAGCGGGGCAACGTGCGAACGGCCGTAAACGCAGGGCACGCCCACGAAATAGGCGGTCGAGGTGAACAGTATCTTGCCGCCGGGCAGGTAACAGGCGTCGTAGCTGTCGACGTCGGGCTGCTCGCCCGTAAGCTGATGCAATCCGCTGCCGTCGGCCGCTATCTCGAAGACCTGCCAGCGACCGTTTTCGCCGGGCATCGAGAAGAGCATCCGCTCGGCGTCGAAGTGCAACTCGACGTCGCCCACGAAAACGTCTTTGGCCGGCCTGTAAAGCGTGGCGAGTTTGCCTTCCATGTTGAGCGGCGAGAGGACGGCGATCTGGTCGTCGTAGCCCGTCTTCTTGAGGCTCGAATTGCTCTGCCAGTTGCGAGGCAGGCCCAGGCTGGGTGACTTGATGCCGCGCTTGACCACAAGCAGCCGCTCGAAGTTCAATAGCGGGTTGGCCGTCAGGGCCTCGCGCCGCAGGGCGACCAACTCCTTTATCAGACTCTTGGTCTCGTCTGTTGCCGCCTTGCCCTGGCCGGCCTCGTCGCGAAGTTTCTTGAGCTTGGCTACCAGCGGATCCAACCGCTTCAAATACTCGGGGCCCTTGGGATATCGGGGGCCAAAGCTCTCGATCAGGTCGACGATCGCCAGGCGCAAGGCGTCGGTGTCGACGTCGGTTGGCGCGTGGAGCGTGAGCAGCGGGGCGGGCGGAGGGCTTTTCAACTTTCGGGCGCCCGGCCGATTGAGCTTCCAGCCCTTGGGAAACGCAACCTTCGTGTCGAAACGCAGGCTGACCACGTGCGGAAAGGCCCCGTTGCGAATGAGCCTGATCGTGTGTTTGCCCTTGTCGATCCGCACCTTGCAGGCCTCTTCCCACTTGGCCTGACTGGTCATCCAACTGCCCGTGGCCGTTTGGCAGCAGCGGCCGATCGACTTGTTGTCCATCAGCAGGTCGACCGGTCGAGCAGCGGCCGACGCATGGAAGACGCTGATTGTGTACTCGGCCGAGACCGGAAAGTCGATGTCGTACTCGATCACTACCGGCATCTGGCCACCGAAGGCGACCATCGGCGGGCCGTCGGCCCAACTGGCGGTGAACGTCTTGGCGTTACCCCGATTGAAGGCGTAGCCGGGTATCAGTATCGAGCCGCCCGGCTCAGTCGCCGCTCCCGCCCCGGCGGCCAGAAGAAGCCCGAGGATCATCGACCAACAACAGAAGATTCCCAAACACGGCCGATTGCGTCTCATGGCTCGTCTCCAAGCAGGGACTGTAGGTGGGCATGACCTCGGCTGGCAGCCCGGTCGGGTGGTCCTTTATTATAGTCACCCGTGGGCTGCGGTGAAATAGCGGGCGGGGGTCAATGGATACCTTATCGCTCGGACCAGTAGCCGGGGCTCCGCTTGGCATGTGCGACAGCCACGATGAGCAATTGGCCTTGATCCAGGTCAGTCATCCAGCCCCGCCTTCCGTCGAGCACGAGCCCGCACATCCGACCACGATGACGCAGTCGTGCGTCCCGCATCGTAGTCGGCCGACCGACTTCGTGCCTCGGCAATCCACTGCTCGCTCGGCGCCGGCCATTCGCTTGGTGGCATGGTTTCCCACAACGAGTCGATCAGGCGAAGCCGGTCAAACGGTGGCAAACTCTGGGCAGCGCCAAGAACATCATCGAAGATTGCCATGGTCAGTTCCTATCCCATGTGGCTCGCATTGCCTCAAAATCAGGAACATCCATGCGGTCTTTCCAGATTCCGGCAGCCGCGCGCAATGTGGCCTCCCGCCGACCGTGACCCGATTGATCGATGAACCGATCGACGGCCTCTCGGATAAACTCGCTTTGCTTCTTCCCGGTGGCCTTGGCGATAGCGGCCAATTCGTTACGTTGGCACTCCGTCAAGTATATTTGCGTTCGTACCATGCCGCAACTCTTTTGCGCCGTCACGGCTGAATTCTGGTTCATCCGGCTGAAGCGTAGTTTTCCGTAAGTTGTTGCTAGC
>CAZDHN010000410.1:0-6084 GCA_964505115.1 uncultured Planctomycetaceae bacterium | reverse complement strand
GGAAGCTGACCAAGTACCTGAAGAACCGCGACTTCGCCAAATTGGTCGAGCACGGCCGGAAGATCGCCGACGCCATCGGCCTGGAGACCGACCCGGAAACCTTCAACCCGGTGATCGTCTCCTTCTACCGCGAGGTCGGATATCTGCCCGAGGCGATTGTGAACTACCTGGCCATGTTGGGTTGGTCGCTGGACGACAAGACCGAGCACTTTAGTCCGGAGCAATTGATAGAACATTTTTCGCTGGAGAGGGTGAACAAGGCACCGGCCAGTTTCGACGCGGCCAAGCTCTCGTCGTTCCAGGAGCGGCACATGCTGTCGCTGCCCAGCGAGCGCAAGGCGGCCCTCGTATTACCCTACCTGCAGAAGGCCGGGCTGGTTTGTCCGGAATCTTGCTCCGAGAACGATCCGAAGCTGATCAGGGTCGTCGAGGCGTTGGGTGATCGGCTCAAGGTGGCCGGCGACGTGCTCGATTACGCCGACTTCTTCTTCGTCGCCGACGACCGGTTGGCTTACGACGAAAAGGCGTTCCAAAAGCGGCTCCGCGCGCCCGGCGCCGTCGAGTTGCTGGTAAAGTTCAAGGACCGGTTGGCTGAAGCGGAACCGTTCGACGCCCCGACGCTCGAAAAGCTACTGCACGACTTCGTCGAGAGCCAACAGGTCAAGATCGGCCAGATCATCCACTCGCTTCGGGTGGCCGTAACCGGCAAGCCGAATGGCCCCGGCATGTTCGATTGCCTGGCCATCCTCGGCCGCCCCGCCTGCCTTGCCCGCATCGACCGCGCGCTGGGGCTGGCAGCCGACGCTTGAAGTGTGCGTAATCGAAGTGTGCATAATTAACGACGCTTGCTTCGTGCAAATCCGCGGGGTGCCACTGGCGTCTCGCCAGTGCTGATTAGCCCGGAGCTTGTTGGTTGGTGTTCCCATAGCCCGCCGCGCGTCTACCGATTCGTGGCCATACAAGCGAGAATCCACACATGCGCCCAGCCATCTTCCGGAACAACAACGAGCAAGCTCCGGTTTGTGTTGCACTGGCAAGACGCCAGTGGCACCCATCACCGTGGCTGATACAGACCGCTAGCCTACTCGGCGTCCCGAAACCCTTGCCGCCCATGGCAGCAACTCTTGCTGTCGCACCACCCGTTGGGCGGGAAGCTTGCGGCGAGGCGTCGCACTCTGTAGGATGTCCCTCTGACCCTTGCATAGTCATTGATCGAGGGCGAAGCCCGGTTTCCCGGCGGAATCCCCTTGATCCGCGAATTGACTATGCAAAGATCAATAAGGGGTTGCGGATTGCTTCCTAACCGGATTAGCCTCCGAACGGAGCGGGGCCTCTTTTCGACGTACACTGAGAAGGATTCTTCCGTGTGCATGAGGGCCGGGTACGATGAGTCAGAACGGCGTTACCCCTTGCGACGGCAAGTGGATCAAGGGCGTTCACCCCGAAGAGCCGCTTCTTGGCGCCGCCCGTCGGATTCTGGACGCCCGCCTGAAGGCAGTCTGTCGGCAGTTGCCGCTTGCGGCGGAGCAGCCGGAAGAGGATGTCGAGTACGTCCACCAACTTAGGGTAGCCTCTCGACGTGCCGGGGAGGCGGTGCGTATCTTCTCCGATCTGATTCCCGCCCCGGCGTATCAAGACATCCGTGCCAAGTTGCGGCAAGTACGCCTGGCCGCCAATGAGGCCCGAAATCTGGACGTCCTCTGCGGTCGCATGCTTCGCTCGATGGAAGCGGAGAGTGGCAGTTGCGGTGTCGAGGTGTTGGAGAGCGTCAAGCGCCGGCGTGAGCAAGCCCAGCAGCCGATCGTGGAGGTTCACCAGCAGCTTCTTGCGGAGAAGCTGGAAGACCGGATCGACGAAATGCTTGAAGGGCTGCGTTCCCAGCGGAAGGGCAAGGCGCGAAGAAGATTCGACAAGCAAGCCCCGCGATACCTCAAGCCATCGCTGGCGAAGTTTTTCAAGGCCGCCGCCGCCGACTTGTCGAGCGCCGAGGCGTTTCACGATCTGCGAATCCGAGGCAAGAAACTCCGCTACACGATGGAGATAGTGGCCGCCGCTTTCGCGCCGGGCTTCCGCAAGAAGCTCTATCCCAAGCTCGTCTCGCTTCAAGACGTGATGGGGGCGGTCAACGATCATGCCACCGCCGAGGCGCTGTTCGGTCAGTGGATGCAGGAGTCTGAATACGCCGAACAGCGAGCGTTCTTTCAGGGAATGCTCTTCGCCGAAGAGAAAGCCCGTCAGGACTTGCGGCAGGCCTTTCTGGTCATCTGGACGCCGAAGACCGTAGCCAAACTGAGACGGCAATTCGAGAAATACATCTGACTTTGCGCCGGGCGGGTGATTCCGAGATTGACCGCGGCGATATTTTTCCACGCATCGTAGAAGAGCGACGGCCGGATCACTGGTTCTGCCGAACGGTACGTTCTCGGGCCATTTTTCTGAGTCGCTGTCGAAGGGCCTTCTTCTCGCCCTTGGTGAGTTTGCGACCGACCGAGGTCTCCGCCTGGTCGACACTGTTTACGCCGGGCGAGCGATGCGCGGCCGGCCGCGATATGCCGTGCGGAGGATGTACGGTCAGCGATGTCTTGGCCAGCAGCGACTTGTCTCTATCCAGGTTGATTTCGACGTCGGGAGTCTCGCCAACCAGCTCCTCGTCATATCCTCGCCTCCGCCGGTATAAGAGGCCTTCGGCGTCGAGTATGACGAATCGGGCATACAGAGTCACCGCCAAGAGCAGCGAGAGGTTGCCCACCATTTCGGCCCCTCCCACGAGCATTATCGCCCGGGCCGGGTTTTCAACCTTGAGCAGGCCGAGCAGTGTGGCCACCGCCGCCAAGTAGCAGGCTGCGGTAGCCAGAAGTGCCAGGACACAAAGCCGGCAGCGGCGTACGTCGACGAGCACTCGGGTTCCGACGGCCCCGATAATGAAACAATACGCAATTACCCACCATATATCGCCATCGCCCCAGAGGCTGGTACCGGTTACGGCCACCATCATTCGGCTGAACCCCTCGTGCAGGCTGGCACCCACGTCGACACTCATCAATAGGCAACAGGCCGACGCCCAGAGCCAAACGCGATAGTGTCCTTGATAATCGTCGGTCCTGTGCCGGCGGACCGTGTAGACTATGAGTGCTATCGTGGCGGCAAGAAACAGGGTGATCGAATTGAACCAATCGGCCAGCGAACCCTCGCCGCCCAGATCGAACGCGGCGATTGGCTTGCCCTCGGCGAGCGTCAATCCGCCCATCCAAGCGTAAAGCGTCTCCAGACCGCCGGCCATGGCCAATCCGAGCGCGAATAGAACTAGAATTGTAATCAAGCGGCGGGGGATCAAGTCGGTCAAGCGGAGTTGCTCGTTGAGGAAGCTGGCGTTGCCGTAGTTCGGCGATTGGCGAATCGTCCGCAGCACGCCGTCATTGGAAATCGACCCCCAGGCAGTGCGTACCCCGGCCGCCATAACGCTGTCCAACAACGTCTCGTTGAGGACGCGGCGTCGCCGTTCGTCGCGTTGACCACTTCGACGGAACTGCATCTTGGCGTGCGGCACCCGGTGGAGGGGCCGTTCGAGGTTTGGTGCGGGCGTGATTCCGTGTGTTGAACTGGAAAAACAGTTCTATACTCAACGCGGTCACAAACTGAGGTTCCGCCTTGTTATGTAATGACGTCAAAAGCGCAGTTCATGGCCGTGCGTGGTATACACTTCTCTCGATTCGGCATTTGGGCCCCGCGAATCTAGTCGGTCGGCAATGGCATCGGCTGTAGGCCCGCCACGGGGGCATAAACCTCTCCTGTGTCCCATAGACTGCCTGATCCGCACAACTTCCGGCCCCCCCGACAGACATTTCAGTTGACCTGAAAGCCTTTGGCCTGGACAATAGAGTCCTGGATGTCCGTTTCGTGAGTTGGTGGTCGGTAGTCAGTTATCAGAGATTGGAGCATGGTTCAAATCGACACGTTTCTGGGTAGCACGTGATAGTCCCTGTTAGCCCCGTCGCCTGCGACGGGAAAAGTAGCGGAAACCGCTCCGCTTTCCGGTCGCAGGCGACCGGGCTAACTGTTGCTGTTACCCGCATTTGAATCAGGCCGAGATTGTAAACAGCGGCTCTTGCGAGTATTTGGACTGATAACTGATAACTCTATACCAAGGCTGCATATTGTGATCGCGTCGAGGACAGGTTGGGATGGCATCACCACGAGGAATTACAGTTGACAATGATCGACAGACACGAGTGCATCCGCGCGTTTGCCGAGAGTGCCGCCGAGGCCTTCCAGTTGCAGGGCCCGATCTACGAGTTCTCCTTCCATCCAAAGCGAAGCCTGGAGAGCAACGAGATCGGCGAGCCCGCATCTCGGGCTCAATCGGATGGTGACGTCGAAATCGACCGGCTGGAAGACCTTACTCGCCTGCCGTTTGCCGACGGCGCGGCGCGGACCGTTATCTGCGTCAGCGCGCTGGAGCATGTTTTCGAGCCTCGGCGGGCGATGGCCGAGATGATTCGCATTCTGGCCCCCGGCGGAATGCTCCTGATGTGCTCGCCCACGGATGACCCGATCTGCCTGAAACCCGACCGGTATTGGAATTTAACACCCCGGGCGGTCCAGCGGCTGATGTCCGGGTTGGAAGGCACTATGGTCGGCTGGCAGGGGAGCGACATGTCGCCCCACACGATCTTCGGGCTGGGCTGCAAACCGCCGCTACCGGCCAACTTCCGCCAGGGCACCGGCCCCTTCCTCGACATTTTCCAGAAGCGAATCGACGAGGCGGCCGCCGGCGTTTCCTGGAGCTACCGGCTGGGGTGGCTACTGACCGGCTGGACCCGCTCCGCCACCGAGCGCCAAGCCGGACGGGAGTATGCAAAGTTGCAGTTCGTCGTCGACATGCCCTCGGGCAGCGACCTGAAGCAGCACCTGCTGGAGAGTCATCTACCTAGCGGTCAAACGGGCACCCGGCTCGATCTGCCGCAATAGCGATTCACGGCGGTTGACCTTACTGGGCGCAGGAACGGGTTTGCGGAACCTCAATGGATCGGTGACACGTTGGTAGCTGAATTCGCAAGAATTCAGACGGATTTACGCTCAGGGGCTGAATTCTTGCGAATCCAGCTACAGACGTGTTCCTGCGCCCGACCTTACTCCGCCACGACCGGATTGCGGAGGGTGCCCAACCCTTCAATTTCCACCTCGACGATATCTCCCGCTTTGAGGTAGACGGGCGGCTTTCGGGCGAAGCCCACTCCCGGCGGCGTGCCGGTGAAGAGCAGATCGCCCACGGCAAGCGTACAGACGTCGGAGACGTACGACACGAGCTTTTCGATCGGGAAGATCAGTTCCCTGGTGTTGGATTCCTGCAGGATCTGGCCGTTTAGGCGGAGCCGGATATCGAGGTTACCCGGCTCGGCGATTTCGTCGGCCGTTACAATTGCCGGCCCGAAGGGGGCGAACGTATCGAACGATTTTCCCAACAGCCACTGCCCACCCGGTTTGCGTAGTTGCCAATCCCGGGCCGAAACATCATTTCCCGGGCAGTAGCCGGCTACGTGGTCCATGGCTTTATCGATTGGAATATGACGGCCCGGCTTGCCGATCACCACTACCAGTTCAGCCTCGTAGTCGATCTCGTCGGACAGCTTCGGCAGCACGATCGGATCGCCGTCGGCGGCTACCGTGGAAGGAAACTTATTGAAGAAGACGGGCTCGTCCGGTAGTTCCATGCCGCTTTCGGCCGCATGATCGGCGTAATTCAATCCCACGCAGATGATTTTTTCCGGGCTGGGAACCGGCGGCAGCAGCTTGACGCTACCCGGCGTCATTAGATTGCCGACAACCAGGGCCGCCCGGGCTCGCTCAAGTGTCTCGGGCCCCTCGGCTAGAAGTTTCTTGATGCAATTGGGCACTTTGGGGTCGGCCCGATTCAGGTCCACGAACCCCGATTCATGAAAGCCCGCCAGGCGGGGACCATCATCGCTTTGGTAGGTTACAAGCTTCATGGCAAGTCCTCGGTGGCAATAGGCAATCAACCGGAAATGATTCACTATTGACCCTTGCATAGCCAATGATCGAGGGCGAAGCCCGGTTCCCCGGCGG
>CAZDHN010000409.1:0-6099 GCA_964505115.1 uncultured Planctomycetaceae bacterium | reverse complement strand
CACCCTAATGTTGGCGATCCCGTGGCCCAGCTACGCTTCAACCGGATGAACCTTTCTTCTTTCGTTTCTCAATCTGTTTCAACTCTTCGAGTGATTGCGCAAAATGCTCGGCCATTAGTGCCTGGCTGAGCCAGATCGTCTCGCCCGCAAACCGGCATTCGATAGGGGTTTGCCCGTCTTGGGTCTGGTAGAGCAGGAAGTCGCCCTCTGGCGGCTGTTCCGCGGGAAGATTGTCGTCACTCATGTGTTGGCCTCCATTGTTCCCAGTTATTGTCCATCCCTGCCGAGGCGTCAATCCTTGCATGATACCGGGACAGCCTGATCCGCACGGGATTCCAGGCTTCTACCCGGCCATTTTCTCGGTCGTCACCCAATTCGACTTATCTACGGTCGGCTGGTAGAATTGCCGGGTGGAGTCCTGGGGAAGGACACCGGTTGCGAGTCTGGTGGCATTACTGGCGGCGTTCGCCAAACAAGGAGAAAAGTGAAATGAAACGGTTCCTGGCGTTATTGGGTATCGCAATCTTGGCATCTTCGGTGGAAGGTGCGGTGACTGAAGGTGAGAATCTGTTGATCAATGGCGGCTTCGACGCCGAACAGGTAGACTTCCCCGAATTCTGGAGCCCGTCATCCGCCAAGAATGTGATCTATCACCGCGCCGGAGGCCCCGGGGGGAAGAAGGCTTCCATCGTCCTGAAAAACGATGGCACGACGCCCGGCACGGTCAGCATGCGTCAGCAAGGCATGACCCTGGTGGCCGGCGAAACCTACAGGCTCAGCGGCCGGATCAAGACCAAGGGTTTCAAGAGCCGCTACGCTGGCCTGATCGTCCATAATAGCGGCTGGATTTCTGCTGTAGGTCTCACGAATCTCCCGGCCGATTCCGAATGGACGTTCAAGGAAAAGACTTTCACGCTGATGCCCTCCAAGAACAAGGAATACGGCCTGGCCATGTTCGCCGTCAACCTGAGCGGCGAGATCCATTTCACCGACCTCAAGCTCGAGGCCGTCAGCGAAGGGGCCCTAAAAGGCTCCACTTCGCAGATGTCCATTGTCGCCGCACCCAGGCTGGTTCCCTTCCAACCGCTACTTAACAAAATCCCCCGTGCCAAGGCGGAGATGACGTTGAAGTTCTACGGCATCCTGCCAGAGGAACTGGAAGCCTATGAATGCCTCGTCACCGTCGGCGAAAACCGCATCCCTCCGCAGACAATTCCACTCGGCAAAGGCGGCAAGATCCACGTCAAACTCGCCGGACTTCCGCCCGGTGATTACTCGCTGGAAGCCGTCATGCGTCACCGCAAGACGCACAAGACGATTCTAGCGGCCGCCTACCCGATTAGCATTGTCGACATTCCCACTATCGACCGCGGCAACATCAGACAACTGAACAACCTGGTGGCCGAGGTCCTCAACCGGCCGCTCACGAACACTCCGGCGCCGCAGTCGTTCACCTTCGTCAATCCACGCGATGGCTGGATCTTCGTGGCCTTCACCGCGGCCGAGCCGGCGCCGGGCCTGACCGTCAAGATCGATGACCGCGACACGCTGATCACGGCCACCACCGACCGCCTGGAAGCATTCCGTGAACTTACCATGGGCGAACATCGCATCACCGTCAGCGGCAATGGCGGTAACGCGCGATTGATAGTGCGTTCTATCCCCGAGATTTTCAACTATCCCCCCTGCGTGAACTCCCACGTCAGAGAAAACGGCAGCTACGGCTGGGACTTCATGAAGAAGCACATCCTCCAGGCCGTGACCACTCTGAACGGCGGCACTCTGCCGGGCGAAGCCCGGGAAGAGGCGAAAGCCCTCGGGCTTAAGTGGTTGGCCAATTTCAATGTCGACCAGGTGAACGATCCCGCGGATTTGCGCGACCGCATGGAGAAACACGCCGGTATGACCCAGCCGCAATACGACGGCATCACCTGCGACGAGCTCTTCTTCGGCCGCGCCACCATCGGCAACTTCAGCCAAGCTCTGCGCCTGCTGCGCAACCCCGAGAACCGCCTGGTTTACACCTGGATCGTCGGTAAGCCCAGCATTTCGGGCCTGCACACCGACTTCATATCCGCCGCCCTCAACGCTTCCAAGGGCCGTGCCCGCCTGCTGTTCGAGGCCTATTGTCATCCGCGGGCCGACGAAAAAGCGGCTGCCGCCTATCTCGACAACATGATCGGCCAAACCATCCGCCGTTTCAACGCCTTCTTTCCCAACGCTGCCGCCGGAACCGGCATCATCTTCGGCAATTTCAACCAGATCCCCATCATCTCCCTGGAGCACGACCCGGCGGTCGACTTCAAGTATTATCTGGATATGCAGGTCAACCTGATCGCCAACAGCCCGGACTTCAAGGGCCTGGCCACCACGGGCTACTGGGGAACGTACTACGGCGACGAGGAACTGGTACGCTGGTCTTTCAAGCTGATGCGCCACTATGCGGTCGAAGGCAACCGGGACATGCTGTCCGCCCGCCATGGGTTCAAGTACAACCCCGGCTTCTTGGCCAACTGCGACTTCGCGGACGGCATGAATGGCTGGACTGTGTTTCCGGCCGCCAAAGACTCCATCCGTACGGAGACAATCGCCGGCTATGGCAAGAACAGCCAAGGCC
Source organism: uncultured Planctomycetaceae bacterium (assembly GCA_964505115.1). Taxonomy (GTDB): domain Bacteria; phylum Planctomycetota; class Planctomycetia; order Pirellulales; family Thermoguttaceae; genus CAZDHN01. The sequence goes on along the minus strand of CAZDHN010000409.1, from coordinate 3,482 downwards.
GTTGGGGTGGCGGCAATGCGGGCGACACGGTTTGTGTTATGACTCGCAGCGCCGAGAAGCCCAACCGCATCAGCCAGACCGTGCATGGCCTGGAAGTGGGAAAAGCCTACTGCCTGCAGTTCGTCACGGCCGACTTCAAGGATGTCATCGGCAAGAAGTACAACCCGCGCGGATACGGCATCAATCTGGAGTTGGAAGGTGCCGAGATACTCGCCGGGAAGGGATTCGTCCATATCGACAGACGCAATACGGGTCGTTACAAACACAACAACAATGTGGCCAAGATCAACCTCAACCGCATCATCTTCCGCGCCAAGTCCCCCACTCAAGTCATCGCCTTCAACGACGAAAAGGCAATTCCAGGCGAAGAGCTCATCATCAACTTCATCCAGTTGAAACCCTATCTGGAGTGAGGCTGCAGCGTGCGTGAGACTCACCGCCCGCGGGCGCCAAGTAGCGCGGCGGAACAGGGCGGTCTGACTGGGGTGCTTGCACATGACAGGCTCCCCCCTTTGTCCGTCTCACACTTCTTGCCCAGCTACCGATCCATTCAGCCATTTCCCTTGGCTGACATCTCACCGGCATTACATCCTGCCGTACCTCGGGCGGCGACCATCCCGACGCAACGGCAACGAGTCCCGGCCACACCACGGAAATCGCCGATTACTCGCTCCTGGTGTAACGTGGTCGAGCCACTTCTCCGCTCGCTCAAGGTGTTGCGCCATGACCTTGTGATTGACAACCCTGGCCCGTTAGGCCAGTCTCAGGGCTGATTCAGATTCTTATCAGCGAGCGTATGCCCAATCGGCCATGAGGCTCGCTCGTCACTCTCGTAAACGCCGATCTTATCGAACGGTACGGGGCGAAAGCCCAGCTTGTGGGCCGGCGAGTTCTCCCCGAGGCGGAAGTCCGCGGGAGGCTTGCCCGCGAACTTCGGGTCAACGTCAATCAGGTTCCCCTCGAGCTTGACGTGGGGTATGGCCGCACGCTGCGTTCGGCCCCAGGGACCGCCCCAGCAGATGTTCCGGGCCATTACGTTGCCCTTGGGCGCCAGCGGGTCGTCCTCGAGAATGTTGAGCAACTCGGGATACTTGACCGACCACGGCGGTTGCTTGTACTTGAGATCGATCAGTTCCTTCGTCGCGAAGACACCGACGGCCTTGGCCCAACCGAGCCCGCGGGCGTCGATGCTGAACGCTCGGCCGCAGTTGATGAACATGTTGTTGGTCATGATGTTGTCGCGCCCGCCGCCGATGAGAATGGCGGTGGCGACGTTGTAGAAGATGTTGCTGGAGATGTCGGCGGATGAAAAACAGTCGTCCAAATAGACGCCGAAGCAGCCTTTGTCTTTGAACCCGTGGAGATTGTGCAGATAGTTGTAGCGGATCTTGTGGCCGCGCATGGACCAGGTTTCGTTCGGCGGGGAAGTGTAGATGGCTCCGGCGTCGTTGGACTGGAAGACCGAGCTGTGAATCTCGTTATACTCGATCGTCTGCTCGTTGCCGGTGAATCCGATGGCAATGTGGGGCACGTCATGGATCAGGTTGTGAGTGGCGCGGTTGCCGACGCCGAAAACCGTGATCGCCTGCTGGTAGACCGGATCCCAGCGCGCGGTGTGGTGGATGTGGTTGTTCTCGGCGTAGTGTCCGGCGGGCGCGAGGGTCTTGCGGTCGCCGCCCTCAAGGTGGATGCCGCCCTGACCCGTCTGGTAGATGTCGCAACCGACGACGCCGTGCTTGCTGCCGCCGTGGACCTTCACCGCCCAGTTGCCCATGTTGCGGATCGTGCAGGCCACCACGCGCACGTTGGTGCCGCCCTTGACGACGACGGCACTGCCGCGTCCGGCTTCGATCAAGAGGCCGCGGAAGGTGACGTTCGAGACGTCATTGAGGCGCAACGGGTCGCGAACGACGGACACGATGACCTTGCCCGATGAAAGGGACGCCGTGGGCCAGAAATAGAGGGTCGAGGTTTCGCGGTCCAGATACCATTCGCCGGGGCTGTCCAGCTCGGGCAGAACATTCTCGGCGTAGAACCACTGCCCGGCGCGAAGCGTGTAATCGCGACCGGGTTCCGTTCCCAGCCCGATCGTGCGGGCCGCGGCGTCCACGCTGCCCAGCGGAATGCGCACGTCGCACCAGTCCCGGCACCAGAAACCGTGCAGCCAGATGCCCTTTTCTTTGACCCAGCGCGCGGGTCGGGGGTCATCGCAAACGAACTTGCCGTCCGGGGCGATGAGGTCGCCCCGCTTCGTTTTACCTTTGGATCCCGGGACGCCCACAATGTGCATGTAGCCCGAGTTCGGATAGCGGGACAGCGTCATGGGCTTATCCTGAAAGAACACCTCGAGGCCGGGGTCGGACTGATATGTCCGGGCGTTGCCGATGCCCTGGAGGTCGGTAATGCCGAGGGTCTTGAGGTCGGCTTGCCACACCTGCTCGCGTGCCGATTCATCGAGCCGGCCGAGCACGGCGGGATCGGCGACCCGTTTCCACCCGGTCACCTCGCGTCCGGCAATAAGTCTTACGGTTTCGCCTTTGGACGCCCGATAGACGATCGGGGCGTTTGGGTCGCCGCTGTCCTTGTCTGTCAGTTCCAAGGGCTGCGTCAGTTCGTACAGGCCGCCTCGCAGTTCAACGGTGATTCCGTCGGCCGGCAGAGGCCCGTCGGTTTTGAGGCGGCGGACTTCGTCCCGCGCCCGCTGGAGCGTGGCGAACGGCCTGTCCTTCGTGCCGGGATTGGAGTCGTTTCCCGAGGGGGACATGTAGAGTTCGCTAGCCGAAGCTACAGCGCCCGCAAGGACCAGCAGCAAGGCAATTGATTTCACCGCCGATCCGCGTTCAAGAACTTCCATCGCACACCCTTGGTTAAGCTCGGGGCCGATTCAAATCCATACCAGACTAGCGGAGGTTGCTAATGGACGCAACCTCCGCGACCTCAGATCAGTTTCTAACCTGCCCGATATGGGCAGCGTATCAGTGCAACGGCTTCCGGTGCGTCGATGGCACGCATGTTCTTTGGGTCCCGCTGAATCTTCTAAACCACCACGCCACGGCGTATTTCGCCGTCGCCAACAGCCGGGTGACGCGACTTATCGTGCGTTCTCCTGTTTCTCCACGGGCTTGTCTATTGACCCTTGCATAGCCAATGATCCAGGGCGAAGCCCGGTTCCCTGGCGGGCCCCCCTTGAGTCGCGCATTAGCTATGCAAGAATCAATAATGGGGTCTTCATGTAATAGAAGTATCCGTCTTCTGCGCCAAGCAGCATATCGGGCGCGCCGTTTCGACTCGCAAGGCAAGCCTGTCCCCCACAACTCCCGAACCGGCCGACCGATCCCCCTGCTCTTCGACCTGACACTTCCGTAACCCACCGCTCATTTTTGCACAATACCTTCAGGCGATCAAAAATTCGCGCGACCGCTGCCGGCAGTAAATATTCGCCGAAGGGGTGGAAAATTAGCGAACTGATCTGGCGTCTCCGG
>CAZDHN010000408.1:0-6099 GCA_964505115.1 uncultured Planctomycetaceae bacterium | reverse complement strand
GGCTAACAGGGACTATCACGTGCTACCCAGAAACGTGTCGATTTGAACCATGCCCGTAAATGCGGCCGGATGAAACTGAAAGCTCAACCGTTCCATGACCTTTGCAATCCCACCACGTCAACCGGACGATGCCGATCTGACGATGCGAGTGCGCGCGGCGGCGGAAAGGTTGGTTGATGATTTAGGCCGGGCGGAGGGGCTGACCGCCGGCTGGTCGGATGAGAGGCTGAGCGACACGCTGGTCGACGACGCGCTGGGGAGATGTCTGGCCGCGCTGGCGGAGACCGGATGCCGGGGTGAGGCCAACCGGCTGCCCTCTGGCGAACTGTGGCGCGTGGCCGGACCGCTGCTGCGGCTCGGGTCGCTCCAGCAGCACGCCCGACTCAAGCCGCGAGGATACCCGGGCGACTACGAAATGCTTACGCGGATTTGGGACCAGTCGTGCTGCGACGACCCGTTGGGGGCGGCATTCGATCGCTACTTCCTTCGCCAAGCCGCCCCGGCCGCCGTCCGCTCGCGCACCCGGCAAACGGCCATGGCGCTGGCGGCCCATCGACTCGAATCGGCCGAGGCCGATTATCACGTGGTAAGCATCGGCGCCGGGCCGGCGATCGACGTGGCCGAAGGGCTGGCCTTGTTGTCAGAGGAGAGCCGTCGGGACGTCCGCGTTACGCTCCTGGACCTGGACCCCGAATCGCTCGAGGCGGCACGGACGCGAGTCGAACCGCTCCTGTCGGCCGGATCGCCGCGGTGCGTTCGCGTGAATCTGTTCCGTTTCCTCGATTCGCCCGACGCGCCCGCCACGCTCGACCGCCCGAACCTGCTGATCTGCTCCGGCCTGTTAGACTACATGGACGACGCGGCGGCCGCCGCCATGCTTGGTTTGTTATGGCGGCAACTGGCGCCCGGCGGCCGGATGTTGCTGGGCAACTTCGCGCCGCACACGCCGACCCGGGCGTACATGGAATGGATCGGCAACTGGTATCTCACCTACCGCACGATCGAGCAATTCCACCGGCTTGGAGCCGAGTCGGGCATTCCCGCCGAGAGTTTCGTCATCGGCACCGAGCCGCTGGGCATCGACCTGTTCCTGATCGCCCAAAAGTAACCAATCTAGAACAAGAACAACTGCACCACTACCTTAGTTGCAATAGCCGCCTGCGGAAGCTGGCGGTTGCCCAACACTACAGTAGACTTTTTTTCAAGACAACGTGAGCGAACCGCAAAGCAACCGCCAGCTTCCGCAGGCGGCTATTGGCGAATGATTTGGCACGGATTTGAGGAATGCTTGCCGCCGGCTAAACGGAAATGGTTATATGGTGGTTTATCCCCCAATCCAGCAGGCAGGTGGCTTGACAAGCCCGTGGCGGTTGACGATATAATATAGGTATCGTGGCGTTGTACGATTACGCCCGCTACTAGAGCCGGCTCGCGTAAGTCCCACCTGGCGAGCGGTTTCCGTAAATCACCGCGAGGCTATCGGTTATGGCGGATAGTACCCAACAGAATCGAACGAACGCGGAAGCGCCGGCCTGCCAATATTGCCAGGCGAACCGGCGCGGCGTGCTGGGGGCGATTTTCGGCTCGGCAGTGGGCCTGGGTTCTCTGGCGCTGGGTGCCGCCGCTGGGTTGTGGACGGCCGCCTTCGGCCGATTCATGTGGCCGAACGTCGTCACCGAGCCACCCAACCGCTTCAGCGCCGGCTTCCCCTCCGACTACCCGCCGGGCTGCGTCAATACTCAGTTCAAGGAGCAGTATGGCGTTTGGGTAATCAACGGCGAGTACCAGGGCAAGCGGCAGATTTTCGCGCTGCGGACCGTCTGCACGCACCTCGGCTGCATCGTCCTGTGGCAGGAGAACGAGCAGAAGTTCAAGTGCCCCTGCCATGGCAGCGGGTTCTACCAGAACGGCATCAACTTTGAAGGTCCCGCCCCACGGCCGCTGGAACGCTACGCCATCCGCATCGGCGACGACGGGCAGTTGGAAGTTGACAAGAGTAAGATGTTCCAGGAAGAACTCGGGCAGTGGCGCGATACGGCGTGCTTCATTCTCGTGTAGAGAGTGGTGGTTGAAGGTTGAAATATCAAAGGTGTAAGCACTATGGCAGACAACAACTTCTTTACAGAGCAGACTGAGCAATCCGAAGCCAAGGCCAGGATAGTGCAGAAATACTTCTGGGCATGGGCAAAGCTCATGATAACCCAAAAGCATGTGAAACGGATTGCCTACATTGATCTATTTGCAGGCCCCGAAAGATACAAGAGTGGCACACTTTCGACACCCATGCTTATTCTTACTGAAGCGTTGAACGATCCGGCATTATGCGACGCTTTAGTTACAATTTTCAATGACCAAGATAAATCTTCGTCGTCATCTTTGGAAGCTGCCATCAAACGTTTAGAAGGAATTGATAAACTTCAGCATCAGCCGCAAGTTTACTCTTCAGAGGTGGGGACTGAAATTGCCGAGATGCTTGAAACCAAACAACTGGTGCCTACATTTTTCTTTGTCGATCCATGGGGATACAAGGGGCTTTCACTCAGGCTTGTCAATTCGGTTCTGAAAGATTGGGGATGCGACTGTGTATTCTTCTTTAACTACAACCGCATCAGCATGGGATTAGGCAACGCTGTTGTTCAAGAGCACATGGAATCGCTATTCGAAAAAGAGCAATTGGAGCGGCTTTGTAAAGAGATTGAAGGCACCACTCCCATGCTTCGTGAGCAAATGATTGTGGAGGGAATATGTCAATCCATAAAAAGCTATGGTACGCGATATGTCTTGCCATTCTGCTTTAAAGATGCCAGAGGAACGCGAACGAGCCATCATTTGTTTTTCGTAACCAAACACTTTCGAGGCTACGGAATCATGAAAGAAATCATGGCAGCGGAAAGCACTGATCAAGAACAAGGCGTGCCATCGTTTACATACAATCCTGCTGATAAACTTCCTAAACAGGCGTTGCTATTTCAACTATCTCGTCCGCTTGAAGATCTGCGAGATATGCTTGTGAACACATTTCGTGGTTCAACGCTATCCATGCAAGAGGTTTACGAAGAACACAATGTCGACACTCCATACATCAAGAACAATTACAAAACGATTCTTCAGGAAATGGAAGCGGATGGGCTCATTTCCGTATCCGACCCTAAAAATAAAACACGGCGAAAAGGAACACTTGCTGACAGGCTTTTGATCACCTTTTTGTCAAATGAAGGGAGACCAAATGGCTAATTCAAAAATAGAATGGACTGAATCCACATGGAATCCAGTTACTGGCTGTACCAAGGTTTCCGCTGGCTGCAAAAATTGCTATGCAGAGCGAATGGCCAAGCGCCTCTGTGCTATGGGGCAGGCAAACTATGTCAATGGCTTTGAACTTGCCATGCACCCGCATGTTTTGGAACATCCGCTCAAATGGAAAAAGCCGCAGGTGATTTTTGTCAATTCCATGAGCGATTTGTTTCACGAGGATGTGCCGCTGGATTTCATCCGACAAATCTTCGATGTCATGACTCGCGCGAGCTGGCATACATTTCAGGTTCTAACCAAACGCTCCGAGCGGCTGGCAGAGTTGGCTCCTTTGCTAAACTGGCCGGAGAATGTCTGGATGGGCGTAACGGTAGAAAATGCTGATTGTGTTTATCGGATCGACGATCTGCGAGATGTCCCCGCCGCCGTGCGATTCCTTTCGATGGAACCGCTGCTGTCTGCGGTGGAAGATATAGATCTTGATAACATTGATTGGGTCATTGTCGGCGGCGAATCCGGGCCGGGCTCAAGGCCAATTGAGCTTGATTGGGTTCGTGATATTCGCCTGCAATGCCAAAGTGCCAAATTGCCATTCTTCTTCAAGCAATGGGGTGGCGTAAATAAGAAAAAAACAGGCCGCCTGCTGGATGGCCGCCTTTATGATGCAATGCCACGCATGGCTGCGACATATTAAAACAGGATAGATAGTTTCTGTTGATAAATTCAGAAAAGTGGCCAACCGAAGTCGTATATCGGACATGTCGGCCGGCGTCTGGTATTGCCAAAACAGGACTGGCTGGCAGTGCGTGCCGCTAGAACAAACAAGAACACACCTAAATCCCCGCCCCCATAATTCCCATGCCGCTGGGCGATAAGATACGCAACTCACAGGTTTGGAAGAGCATCTTTCGGCACCCGGCGCCGGTCGATCGGCGTAATCGCATTCTGGCCGTGCTGAGCAACTTCCTTCTGCACATCCACCCGGTCTCGATCCAAAAACACGCCATTCGCCCCAGCTTCACTTGGTACATGGGCGCGATCACGTTCTACCTCTTCCTGATCGAGACGATCACCGGCGTGCTGCTGATGTTCTACTATCGGCCCACGCTGGAATGGGCCTACAACGACATGCTGGCCCTGCGCGACGTGGTCTCGCTGGGCGTCCTCCGCGAAATACATCGCTGGGGCGCCCATGCCATGGTGATAACCGTCTGGCTGCACATGTATCGCGTGTTCCTCACCGGCAGTTACAAGCCGCCCCGGGAGTTCAATTGGGTGATCGGCGTGATACTGCTGGTGCTTACGCTGCTGCTCTCCTTCACCGGGTATTTGCTGCCCTGGGACCAGTTGTCGATGTGGGCGATCACGGTCGGCTCGAACATGGCCCGGGCGGTGCCGCTTCTCGGTCACGAAGGGCCCGGTCAGCAACTGCTTGCGGTGGGCGGTATCGACATGATTACCAGCGGCTCCGACAGCCGCTTCGCCCTACTGGGCGCCCGGGCGGTGGGCGAGGAAACCCTTAACCGCTTCTACGTCCTCCACTGCGTGGCCATCCCGCTGCTGGCCGCCTTCCTCATCGGGCTGCACTTCTGGCGCATCCGAAAAGACGGCGGCATGAGTGGACCGAAGTAGTTGGTAGTTGATAGTTGATAGTGACGAAAAAGCTGCAATCTGAAATCTGAAATCCCTAATGGTTGATCCGCAAGAATTCGTTCGGGAAGTCGGGACGCTGCTGGGCTGGTATTACCTGCTCACCGCGGCGATGAACGTGTTTGCGGGCGTACGCGTCGGGCGGCGGGGTGGATATGTTCGGGCGGCGGTCTGGTTAATCATAGCCGGCGGGTTCGGCGTATTGGGGAAGATGGCCCTGTCGGGCAGCCCGCTGGCCATGCCCGAGCCGTGGAAGAACGCCTGCGACGCCGCCTTCGGACCGGTAAGCTTTACGGCCGGCACGTTCGTCGCGCTTACGGTGCTTTTTCTAGGGCGGCGCTTCTTCGTGATTCCGGCGGTGGCTTGGATCGGGCTGAACGTTTCGTTGTTGTTCATGGGCATGTCGATGACCGACCCCGAGTTCGCGGCCATCGTCACCAAGCCCGACAACGTGCCGATCGTGGCGATGGTCTACCTGCTGGCGCTCTTCACCTGGTCGGCGACGGCCCAGGCCGTCGAGAACGACCGCCGAATGGCGGCGGGCCAGGAGCCGGTCGAAAAGGATTTTGCCGAAAAGGTGCTCGTCTGGCCCGACGTGGTCTACATCGAACTGATCGGCATCGTCATCGCGACCGTGGTGCTGGTTGTCTGGTCGCTCGTGCTTCAGGCGCCGCTGGAGCAACCGGCCAACCCGGTGGTCACCCCCAATCCATCGAAGGCGCCCTGGTACTTCCTCGGCCTGCAGGAGATGCTGGTCTTCTTCGACGCCTCGATCGCCGGCGTAATGATACCGATCCTCGTGATCGTCGGGCTGGCGGCCATCCCCTACCTCGATTTCAACAAGCTGGGCACCGGCTACTACACCATCAAGCAGCGGCCGTTCGCTTACCTGGTCTTTCAGTTCGGCTTCCTGCAACTTTGGATACTGCTGATCCTGATCGGCACGCTGATGCGCGGCCCGAACTGGAACTTCTTCGGTCTCTACGAGGTGCAAGACACGCACAAGGTGCTGGCGCTTAATAACGTCAAGCTCTCCGAATACTTCTGGATAACCCTGCTTGGACGCGGCGTGCCGCAAGTGCCGGTCGGCGCCGGAACGTTCACCCAACTCGGGGCCATACTCTGGCGAGAGATTGCCGGACTGGCGGCGCTGAGTGTCTACTTCGTTCTTCTGCCGCTGGTGTTGAGCCGAACCGC
>CAZDHN010000407.1:0-6103 GCA_964505115.1 uncultured Planctomycetaceae bacterium | reverse complement strand
CGTCGTCGATCGCGACGGCGAAACCGTCCGCACCGTCGCCCCGGCTTCGTAGATGCACGTTGAAGGAGACCGTCGCCGGAAATTTGGGTGCCACTGCTGGCTTGCCCAGCAGTGTTTTCGCGGCGATTGTGCTTTGCACTGCTGGGCAAGCCAGCAGTGGCACCCTATTTCCAGGGACTGCCGGCGTCTGTTACCCAAAACGGGCCGAATTCAATCAGGCCGAAAAGCGGCGATAAATCGCCGCACGCCAAAAGCTCACGCTGCTTCCGCGCGGCCTGACTTATCGGCTAGCCCGGGGTCGGGTTGCTTGACGGCGTATTGCATTTCCCAGAGCCGGCCCTGCTTGACGAACGTATTGTAGAAGGCCGTCAACATGCAGACTTGCAGGCCCGGCAGCCCGTCGAGAAAGCCCAGCTTGAACAGGTAGAGTTGCAGGAACCGCAGCATCGGGCGAATCAGCAGGCCGGAGAAACTCGACCGCTTGCCCCGGTCCCACTTGTCGCGGGCGACCAGCTTGGTGTACTGCTCGTACTTCCTGAAATACTCGTCGTAGGTCCAATAGCTGTAGTGCAGCAGTTCGCCCTTGAGTTTGCGGGTTCGCTCGCGCGGCACGACGTATTCCGGATGCACCCGGCACTCGCCGTTTCGGCAGCGGTCGCGACGCAGGAGCCGGATGGCGTCGGTGTTCCATCTGGAGAACCGCAGCTTATGGCCCATGAAGAAGCAGCGGAACGAGACCCAATAGCCGTCGATCCCGGCCGGCGGATCGGCCATGACGGCTTTGACTTCACCGGCCAGCTTTTCAGTCACCCGCTCGTCGGCGTCGACAACCAAGACCCATCCGTTTTTCGCATGTGGGATGGCCCAGTTAAGAAAGTCGCCGTGGTTGACGTATTCCCGTTCGATGATCCGGCAGCCGCCGATTTGGCGAACGACGTCGAGCGTGCCGTCGGTCGAGCCCGAATCGGCGACCAGAATCTCGTCGGCCATGCGCCGAAGCGACTCGATGCAGGGCCGGATATTCTTCCGCTCATTCTTGCAGGGGATCACTACGGTAAGTTTTTCGGGCATTGGATTTCTCCTGATTACCCGGCCGAACGCAGTTGGCGGGCGTGTTCCTTGGCGGGTCGAACGGTTTCTTCGAGCAGTTCGGCCCAACGGTTTGTGCGGCTCTCGACCTCGGCGGCCGAGAAGTGGTCGTTTTCGTGGAAATTCGATCGGGCCGACTTCTTTTCGGGCCCAACCTGCCGGTAGAGTCCTTCGATTGTCTTACCCAACCGGCGGACGCCGTCCCTGGTCGTTGCCGTCAGCGGTAGCGGCGGCGGCGCGGGCGGCGCCGGTCGCTTTGCCTGGCATATCGAGGCCAGCATGTGGGCCGCTCCGCTGATCGGATCGCCGTGGCCCAGCAGCCGCTCTTCGGCCCAGTTAATCAAGGGCCGGGAGACCTTGGCCCGATCGGGATGGCGGAGCAGTTGGAGGAACTCCCCTTGGCTGGTCAGATGCGGTGCCAGGCCGTTCCACTCGGTCCAAACGCTTTTGGGGAAGGGCATCGCCACGAGCATGTAGGCCGGCTTGCCCGCCACCGCGGCCTCGACCAACGAGGTGCTGTACGACGAGACCACGATCTGGCTGGCGAGTATCCACTGGCGAACCGATTCGTCTTTGATGAAATGCAAATGCTCGCGCGGCGGCTCGCCGGCCACGCGGCGGAACTCGTCGATAAAAGCATCGCGAGCAGTAGCGGGCCGAGGTCGAATGATTAACTCGACGGAGCCCAACCGGGCCGCCTCCGAACACCATCGCATCACCCGATCGAACGAAGCCCGGGCGAAATCTTGATAGGCGACCACTTCGTCATGATCGCATCCCTGCCGCACCCGGCTCGCCACGGTACGCTCGGAGAAGAACGCCGCACCGTAGTTCTCGGGGAAGAAGACCCAGGGCTTGTCCGCGTCGAGCCCGTACTTGCGGGCGAACGCTTCCCGCGGGCACTCGTAGTACGCCCGATATGGTGGCCGGTACAGTTGGCAGGCCATGCTGCCGATGTTGACGACGTTCCGCCGGTCGACGCCGTACGAGGCCAGATAATCGCCGAAGAAATCGCCCATCGCCAGGTAGAGCACGTTTTGCCGCGCGGTATCGTTCTTGGGGCACTTGAGCTTCTCGACCCCCTTGGAGATCATCTGTTCAAACGCCATGTTTACAAACGGCACGCCGGGAAAGCGGCGGATCAGTTGGCGGATCGGCCGGCTGTTCTTCGAGCAGAAAAAAGGGACCGCAATCAGCTTCGGCCGAAATCCGGCGGCGGCCGACTCCGGCCCGGCGACAAGCGAGCCGATCTCGATGTTCACGCCGTGCCGCTTCCGGGCAAGGTGCCGGATAGCGCAGGCGATATCCAACTCCCGGGCAACGTGTTCGATCAGATAGAGAACGTCAGACTGCATTCGGCACACCGGGTTTTGGACTGTTACGGATCAAGCGCTGCGTAGAATGGCAAGGAGTGAAAGAGGTTCTTCATGGTTCCGGCTCGTCCGGGTTAGGAGTTGGAGTTCGGCGTTGTGCCAATCGTCCAGCGTATCGATGTTGACCGACACCTCGGCCGGCATGACGTAGGCCAGGCTGCTGTCGCCGTAGAACGATCCGGTCCGCTCGAAGCTCTCGCGCCAAAAAGCGTATACGGCGCCGTTGCGGTAATAGGTCGTTGGAAGCTCCTGCCGCCGCGGCACGATGTGCTTCAAAGGCTGGCCGGTGACCAGATTCAAGCGGCCGTCGTCGACGGCGAGTTGCCAATGCGGGCTAAAATGTTTCGGAACGGCCGTCACGCTAACCAGCGAATCGGCATCTCCCCTCAGCAGCAGCCCAACCGCTTCGTCGATGTGTCGAGCCTGTCGCAATGGCGAGGTGGGTTGAAGCAGGACGATCACGTCGGGCTGACGCGACTCATTTTGGGCCAGCCAGCCGATTGCGTGCCGCACGGCGTCGATGGCCGGCGAATTGTCGGCCGCCAATTCGGCCGGACGCATGAAGGGCACCTCGACGCCGCCCAGCCGCGCCTGCTCGGCAATCTCCGGGCTGTCGGTCGAGATGATCGTGCGTCTGATGCGATGGCTACGCGCTGCGGCCTGGCAGGTGTAGCGTATCAGCGGTTTGCCCGCCAGCATCCGCACGTTCTTTTGCGGAACGCCCTTCGAGCCACCCCGAGCCAGAATCAAACCCAGTACGTATTGTTCGCTTGACTTGCTCATTGATCGCATTCGGACTTCCTGTCAGCCAAGCCCCTCGCCGCCGCGGTTCTCATTTCCAAACGCGCCTCAGGCGGCCGCGCGCCGCTGGTCGCCGTATCGGTCCGGCGTGTCGGATAAATCGTAAGTCAGTCGCTTCTCGATCGAGAGCGGAACTTTGGCCAGCAGTTGGGCCATCTCCCGGCCGGCGCCGCCGGCGCCGTAGAGCGGGTCGGTCGGGTATTTGCCCACAACCATTTGGCTGCTGATCGCCTCGACTATCAGCCGCCGATCGTGCGGCACGTCGACCACGTTTTGGCCCCGGTCGCGGCCGGCCTGACGGCCTCCAACATTAACCGCCGGTATACCCAAGAATGAGCATTCGCGAATCGCCACGCTGGAATTGCCAACCACGCAGCGGCTGTTATAGGCCAACCGCAGGAAGTCCAGCGAATCCATGTGCTTGAGGAAGCGGATGTTGTCGGGGTTCTCCTGCTCGCGAAACGCGCGGATACCGTTCGACGTGCCGTCCGAGCCGGCGTCGACGTTCGGCCAGAACCAGAGCGTCGGCAGACCCAATGTCGATACCGCGTGCAGCGTCTCCGTAACCTGCTGCCGGGCTTGTTCGTACTGCGTGGTCACCGGATGTTGAAGCACGACCAAATAGCCGTCCGATAGATCCACTTCGGCCCCAACTCCCGACGATTGCTCGACTGGGTTGAAGGTCAGCGCCGGGTCGGATAGTATCTGGGCCGCCAGATCTATCGACGGACAACCGGTGACGAATACCTTGGCCGGGTCCTCGCCCATCATTATCACCCGCCGCCCGGCCTTCTCGCTCGCCACGAAATGCAGATCGGCCAGCTTCGTGGTCGCGTGGCGGACCTTCTCGTCGATCGAGCCGGTTATCTCGCCGCCCTGCACGTGTGCCAGCGGTATGTTCATGTACGAAGCCGCCACGGCGGTGGCCAGTGTTTCGAACCGGTCGCCCACGCTAACAACGACATCGGGCTTGAGATTATTGAACACGGTGGCCAATTCCACCAGCCCCAGGCCGGTCGATTTGGCCGAGGTGGTCAGGTTCTCGCCCTCGATTATGTTGTAGATGTGCGCCGCAACCTCGAAACCGTCGCGCTCGATGAACTCGAGCGCGTTGCCGTACCGCTTCAGCACGGCCGAAGCGGCAACCACCAACTGAAGCTCCAAATTCGGGTGGTCCTTGATGGCCGCAAGCGCCGAGCGAATCCGCGAGTAGCTCGCCCTGGCGGTAACCACCACGCAGATTTTTCGCCGATCCTTCGGCCCATTCGTGCAATCCATTGCATCGTCCTTTGCGATTTCCGGCTCGTTCCGGCCCGCGCCGCCGCGTGCGCGCGGACCAACGCCCAGCAGAGCGTATCAAAAGCCCCCACCGCGGACAATAGCAGTATGTAGTAGCTGAATTCGCAAGATTTCAGACGGTATGTAGTAGCTGAATTCGCAAGAATTCAGACGTATTTGCACTCGCCGGCTGAATTCTTGCGAATCCAGCTACTTACCTGGCCACCAACAAGCCTTCACGATTCGTTGCTGATTATCTCTTCGCTGATTTGCTGGTCGGCCCTTACGTCTTCAGTCAGGCGGTGGCCCAGGAGGCTTTCGAAGCGGCTGGCGGGCAAACCGGTGCCGGGTTTCTTGACGGTCAGGTGGTGCCTGCCGAGCACGGTTCCCTCGGGCAGGTCGACGCGAAAGACGACGCTCTTGCCGAACGTCTTTCGCAGGGGCGCCATTTCGTCGGCCAGCGAGTCTTTGTCCAACGGCGCGGCCAGCGATTTCTCGATGAAACGCACGCCATCGACCAGTTGCTTCAGTTCGGCCGTGGTGACCGAAGCGCAAACGTCCGGCCCGAACATCTCGCGGCTGAGCGTAACGTGAACTTCCAGCAAGTTGGCGCCCAGCGTGGCGGCGGCCAGGCCGGGGTAGATAGTGCCCGAATGGTCCGAGAGGCCGACCGGGCAGTCGTAGCGGTCTCGCAACTCACCAATCATTTCCAAGCCAACCTTTTCCGGTGGGCAAGGGTAGGCGGTTGTGCATTGGAAGACGGCCAGCGGCACGTCGTGCTTGCGGAATAGCGCGACGGCCCGGTCGAGTTCTTCCAGCGAACTCATGCCGCTGGACAGCAGGGCCGGCAGGCCGGTTTGGGCAATCCGGTCGAGGAAGATCGGGTTGTCGAGTTCGCCGGAGGCAACCTTCCAGGCGGGCATGCCGATGCGCTGGAGCATATCGACCGCCTCGACCGAAAAGGCCGAGCTAAGGAACATCAGGTCGTTGCGGTCGGCGTGCCGTCGCAGTTCCAGCCATTGCTCCTCGCCAAACTCCATCCGCCGCCAGTAGTCGAAGCGTGTTTCGTCTTGTGGGCTGAACTTGACCCGCCAGGGTTCGGCTGGCGTACTTTCGGCCGATGCAATGTGCGTTTGGAACTTGATGGCGTCGACGCCCGTTTGGGCCACCGCGTCGATGAAGGCGTGCGCGGTCCCCAAGCTGCCGTCGTGTGCCTGTGCCACCTCGGCAACGATGAAGCACGGCTGCCCGGGGCCCACCGTCCGGTCGGATATCATGATTTGTTGCATTGCATGTCACCTCTTGACTTCTGCAAAATGGTCCCCTCTCCCTTTGGGAGAGGGTTAGGGTGGGCTGATGAAAAGTTAGGCGACTGGGTAAACTGGGGAATATTGGTATTGAAAGACTCCTACGCCAGTGACACCCGGCGAGTCGCTGTTTATGAAGAAGCTCGCCGCCGCCACGCACGGTTAGCAAGAAACACACATGAAGAACATTTTCATCAGCCCACCCCCGGCCTGGGCTGATGAAAAGTTAGGCGACTGGGTAAACTGGGGAATATT
>CAZDHN010000406.1:0-6107 GCA_964505115.1 uncultured Planctomycetaceae bacterium | reverse complement strand
GAAGGGGTTGGTGCAGATGGCCACGTCGCCCAGTCGGATGACGTGCAACTCCATCTGGTAATTGGGGTGTTCCTTTTGGCTCGCGTAGCGATCAACGACCTCTTGATACCACACTTGCCGCCGTCGGTTGCGGTCGTTTTTGGAGAGCGTCTCGACCTGGGCCTTCGCCGCCGCGAACTCCTTCGCGGTGACGATCCGCATGGGGATCTCGATATCTTCTACCTTATGCACAAGGCGCAGGTTGGTGCGGATGTCGTTCTTGGCCACTTCATGGACCTCGTCCACCGCTCGGCCGATTCGCCGAGCGATTTCTTCCAGCCGTGTCAGGCCACGAAGCTTTCGCATTCGCTCTTCGGCGGCCCGGTTGTACATCAGGTGCGGCGACTGGTCGCCCGCCGCACCGCACCAGCCCAGCACGCAGAGGTCCTTGCCGTATTTGTTCTTGACCAGTTCGCGGGTTTCGTGCCAGAAGTCGGCGTTGAGGGCCGTGTGGCCCTGGACCTCCTGGGCGGGGCAAGCCACGTCGATGGCCATGGCGATCAGCTTTTTCCGGGCGTCCCAGAAGAAGAGCACCCCGACGCCGTGGTCTTCGTAGCCCTCGATTCCGCGGAAGTCGGGCCGATCCGTTTTGCAGGACATTTGGGCCGAGCCGTCGGCGTAGACTCCCCGGCGGTTTTGCGCCACCACGGCGTGTCCCAGCCCAAAACTCACTCCACCCGGCTTACGGCCCTCCCACGCCTTCACCACCGCGTCGGTTACCCGATCGCAGAAGAACTCGCGGTACTCGGCCGGCTGCATTATACCTTTCGGTACGGCGTAGTTTTTGTCGCTGGTAACGGGCGCGGTATGGCTGTGCAAGGCGCTTAGAAAGAGCTTTCGTACGTCGAGGCCGGCAATCCGCGACTTCACCCGCTGGCGAAGCATCTCCCCCAATCCTCCGCGTATCACGCAAAGGTCGCAGGAGACCATGATTGCCTGGTCCAGGACCTTTTCGCCCTCGCGCGATTCCAACACGAGTACGGTTGCCGTCATCGGACTCTCCGCGGTCTTGGCCACCCGCAGACTGAACGAGCCGATCTGGGCAACCGGCTCTTCGGGCGTGATGTCCGCGGTCGCCACGCCGACGAGCAGTTCGGCCGCGCGAGCGTTCACGGCACCGGTAACCAGCAAGGCTGCCAGGCATGGCAGTAGGGCGACCGACGACTTTCGGATGATGAAGAAATACAAGGAAAGATGCAGCCTCTTGTTCATGGCAATGCTCCCGTTGGTTGAGGTTGGTTGAGGTACTAAGGTGACCACTCGATGACTTCCCCGTCGGCGATCATGGAGAGGTTCTCATAGATGGTGAAATTGATCGTTTCCTCGATGAAATGCACGCTGCCGTCGGCAAATGCGAACTGGGCCCCGCCGGGATGTCGGCTGCCGAAGAACAGATCGTTAAACATGCAGGTCCGGCCGCCGGGACAATCCCAGTAACAGGCCACTTCGGGATCGGAGTTGATCGGCCAGCGAACGTTCTTGGATGCCTCGATACAGACCTGGCTGGTGGGGCTGCTTTTGTAGTACCCGCCTTTCGTCCAAAGCCGAAGTTGGTACGTCCGCTCGCCGACGATCATGGTGTGCGAAGACCCGTCTCTTATGTCGGCAATGCGAACGCCGCTAAACGGAAAAAGCGTCCCGTCGGTGCAATAGTCGCCGCAAGATGAATTTTCGAGTGCAACTTTGCTGATGCGTCCCGCGCCCATCACACCCGAGTAGTTGGTCAACTTCCAATCATACGGCGTGGGGTTAACGTCGCGCTGCTCTCGCCCGGCACTAGGACAAGTGAAGACGTCGAATATCTGTTCGCCCTTGGCGGCGTTGTCGCCTTTGTCCGGTGGTACCGTGGGGTCGAGTTGGTCGAAGAAAGATTGCTGCTCCAGATAGGGTAGCAGGGAAACGTGCCAACCCACTCCCTTGCAGCTCGAGGCATCGAGCCAGGCAGCGCCCGCCGGGAAAGAGCCCAGCGCCTGGTGGTAGTTGTGCAGTGCCAAGCCCATCTGCTTGAGATTGTTGGCGCATTGCAAACGCCGTGCCGCCTCACGCGCCGCCTGCACCGCCGGCAACAGCAGGGCAATCAAGATGCCGATGATGGTGATCACGACCAACAGTTCCACAAGTGTAAAAGCAGATTTCTGATTTCTGATTGCGGATTGCGGATTTCGATAGCAGCGGAGCGAACTGCGATTGGCCATCCCTGTTAGTCCTATACTAACTAGTGGTCTGTCCATATTGAAATTATAGTACAGCAAAGCTTATCCTTGGCTAGTACCGGCAACTTCTGTTGATGGCTACTGGTAAAGTCAATATGGACAGACCACTAGGCTGTTGAAATCTGAAATCATTCGCTCCGCCTCCGGCAGGCGATCAGGGCCAGCAGGGCCAGGATCATCGTTGAGGGCTCAGGCACGGTGGCCCACGCGCCGGAGAAGCTGCCCGAGGCTTCCTCCAAGATCACGTACGCCAGGCCGTCCACGCTCTTGTAGTGCTTACCCGCTTGAAGCGGGCTGCCGTTGTCCGCGTTGGGAAATGTGGTGGTGTAGAACCAGGTCCAGCCGGCACACTCGGCCGATTGGCCGACCGAGCTCATGGCCAGCACATCGTCGATCTGGCCGTCGGCCAACCCGACGTTGTGCCCGGCCCCCACGAAGCCGGCGTCGCCGAAGGCCGCGATGGCCGCAATCTCTCGCCCGAGGAGGTCGCGCTTCCAAAAGCCCACGTCGTCCATGTCGCCGTCCAGCCCGTTGGAATTCGAGGAGCTACTCTGGTCGTAGAATGCACCGAGGGCGGCCAGATCATCGCTCGCATTGCCCAAGTCGTGTTCCACCGAGCCGACTTTGACGCCATCGAGGTAGAACGTCGTGACCATTTCCGTAGTTGTTCCCGCAGAGCCCACGGCCGCCACGTGATGCCAGCCGGCCCCGAAGGTGGTGGCCGTTTCGTGGGTGTTGAAGCTACCGTCGTTGTACGCCAGGTTGAACGTCCCGGTCAGGCCGTCGTCCCCGGTATTCCCGATCGCCGGGCTATACAACGTGGAGCCGACGTCCCGCTTCAACAAGGCTACGCGGCTGGCCGTTTCGCTGCTCCCGAACGTGGCCCCGCCCAGCGGCGTGACGTCGGGGTTGATCCATGCCGAAATGGTGATAACGGGGTCCGCATTGTTGATGTAGTTGCTCGAAGCGGTAAGCGCGACAAGGTCTGGGTCGTTGTTGTTTATGTCGCCGAGGGTGGGCTGAAAACTGAGCGCACCGGCGCCGACGTATCCCGAAATGCGCGTCGGGTCGGCGGCGTCGACGGCGCTGCTTTCGCCGAGCGTTCCATGCAGAGTACCGTGCGAGTCGGTCACGGTTTGGTCGCTACCGTCGAACTCGTAGTGTGCCGTGAGGTCCGTGACAACTTCGCGAAGCTGCAAAATGTGTGCCGCATTAAGATATGCGACGTGATTGTACGATATCGCACTTACTTCCAAGAGGATCTTGCCGGAGGCATCCGGAGTCAGCTTGTCCCAGACCATGATCTTGTGGCCAATGTTTCCATCCGCATAGGCGTCGAACCCGGTCGAGCCGTTGTCCGCGGAGGAGCCGGCCACCTTGTAGTCTCCTTTGCGATTCCCGCTCTCGTCTTTGGATGCCACCAGTTCGATCTTGTACAAGCTTGTCGTGCCCAGGCCGGATAGCTCGATACTCCGCGTGCTCTGAGTCCACCAATAATCCGTGACGGCGTTTGCATCGAGCCAGCCATCTGTCCATGACCCGCCGGTCGCGGAACTCGAGTCCCCGAAAGCATCGATCACCTTCAGGTCCACTCCACTGTCGATGTTATGCTTGTCCAGCAGGTCGTACTTCTTGCCCGCGGATTCATCGTCGAGCACATTCCATGTTCCTCCGGCCGTGGGAGTGGTATCCGCGTCCTGGAAATCTATCAAGATTTCCAACAACCCGGCCCGTGCCCCACCAGCCAGCCAAGTCACCAGGGCAATCGCGAGCAGGCTCACCAGGGCCGACCGGCAAGGTCTGTTGCGAGCTTCTTGTTTGCGAATCATTTAAGTGACCCTCCTGTTCGTGAAACACGTTTCAAGAATTGTAACCGTCCACGGGTTCTCGGGAGCTTCCCGAGCAGTATTACCCTGAACCCTGCATGTTGATTTTGGGCCATGCGTCGTGTCAACCTCCTTAATTCGTTCCACGCCCGACCATTGGCACACGGCAATCAACATCGCCGCCTGCAAGTCGGGCCGCGATGTCTACACCGAGAAGCCGCTCACGCTGACCATCGACGAGGGGAAAATTCTCTCGAAGGTGGTCGAAGAGACGGGCCGCATTGTTCAGGTCGGCACGCAGCAGCGGAGCTCGAAGCCTTTTCAAACGGCCGTCGAGTTGGTCCGCAACGGGCGGCTGGCTAAGCTGAAGCAGGTTTGGGTCGTGCTGCCCCACTACAGCACCAAGGGCGGGCCCTTTCCCGCCGAGCCGGTGCCCGACACGCTCGATTGGGACATGCATCAGGGCCAGGCTCCCGTGCACGATTACTGTGCGCCGCGTGCCCATCGAAACTTCCGCTGGTGGTACGAGTACGCGGGCGGGATCATCACCGACTGGGGCAACCACCACGTGGATATCGCCCAGTGGGGCGCCGATTGCGAGCTATTGACCCTTGCATAGTCAATGATCGAGGGCGAAGCCCGATTCCCCGGCGGAACCCCCTTGATCCGCGCATTGACTATGCAAAGATCAATAAGCGGCCCGACATCGATCGAAGCGCGTGCCAAATCACCCGGGTCGCGTACCCTGGCGCATGTTGTGATTTGCGGCACTAGGTCCTTCCTCGAACGCGCGCTCGGCTTCTTGGAATTTCTGAAACTCGTGAAACCTTTTGTACTCTTCCCACGGTGTGTGTGTCGGGGGTTGCGATGCGGGCAACGGCTTGTGCGGAGCGTCGGTTCTTGATACGGCCTGGTCTGAATGGGCGGCCTCCTTTTGCCACCACCAGGGTATGCCCAACTCTTGCGCCTTCTCCACGGAACAGATGAGTAGCCGGATTTGAATGCTCAGCAATTCCACGTCGCAGAGCTTGATCTTGATATCGCCGACGATAACCACCCCGACGTTTAGCACCCGTTCCAGGATGTCGGCCAGAGTCTCCCCTCGAGTCGATTGGGCAACGGCTTGTGCATGGGCCATGGATATCTCTTTCACTTCTGGTTAGCGGAGCCTTCCGAGTGGTCCCAGATCGAGGTTGAGATCATCGTCGGTGAAGCCGAAGTACTCCTTGAGCTTTTCTATTTCTTCCGCCAGCCGGAGAAACGTCTCTCCAAGACGCTCGGTTTCGCCTTCCGTGAGCGAGCCGCCGTCGATCCGCCGCAGCGCTTGCCGCTCCAGCAGTTCGCGCAACAACTCAACCACCGTCAGGACCAACTGTGCCAGGCCGTTGCGGACGTTCTCCGGGTTCAACTTGATCTTGGACGGCAAGTCCGCCAGCGCCGCGGTTGACTGTTGCCCAGCGGGCCGTTGGCCGGTCGGATGCACCTCGGAGAAGTCGGGGAACAATCGGGCAATGTCGGGGTCCGCATCGCTGGTTGAGGCCGTCATGGCTGGTGTTTCCTCCGCATCGGGGTGCTCACAACGCCGCCGGGGAAAAGTCCCGCGCCGGCACGAGCCACCCGTTCTGGCTCGCCGTTTCCGCCGAGCAGAGCAAAAGCTGCAAGCGGAGACAGATCAACTCGACATCGGCCACCGAGATGTTCACGTCGCCGACCAGAACGACCCCCGTGTTCAACAGTCGATCCAGCAGCTCGACCAGCGTGTCGTCACCACCGCAGGTGCCCTCGGGGATGCTGTTCACATCGGGTCTTGCCGCCACGGTTCCATTCATGGTACTTCCTTGCCGCAACTCGCTGAGCTACTATTGACCCTTGCATAGCCAATGACCGAGGGCGAAGCCCGGTTCCCCGGCGGAACCCCTTTGATCCGCGCATTGACTACGCAAAGATCAATAACCCCAAAGATCGTCAAGTTTGTGACAAAGTCCAGCGACCAGCGGGAGCGGGTTCTTGCCTGGGTGCGGTAGCACCG
>CAZDHN010000405.1:0-6128 GCA_964505115.1 uncultured Planctomycetaceae bacterium | reverse complement strand
CTCACGGAATTACAACAACAAAGATGTGGGTAAAGTCAAGTCGCCTGCGACCGGAAAATCGGGGAATCCGCCGCACAATCCGGTCGCAGGCGACCGGGCTAACAGTGAATCACGAACGGTATTGCGGCTAAACGACGCGCTGGAACTTGCGAGAGCATACTAAATGGCTTCGCCGCCGCGTTCACCGGTGCGGATGCGGATGCAGTCCTCCAGGGGCAGGACGAATATCTTGCCGTCGCCGATCTCGCCGTCGGTCCCGGTGCGGCCGCCCTCGATAATCGCGTCGATCGTCGGCTGCAGGAACTCCTCGTTGACACCGACCATCAACTGGACCTTGCGAACCAGATTGACGGCGAACTCGTGCCCCCGATAAACCTCGGTCTGCCCGCGCTGACGACCGAACCCTTGCACGTCGCTGACCGTCATCCGGAAGACCTCGACATTCGCCAGGGTCGATTTGATGGCTTCCAAATGGTCGGGTTGGATGATTGCAATGATCAGCTTCATGGCAGTCGCGCTCCTGAAAGATATTGTTCAGATAGTGTCGCCGTGGTGGTACGCTGTTGGCTAACTGGCCTCGGGTATCGGCACGGGCAAGCTCGCCTCGGACACGGCTCCGGCCGGCGCTACTGGCGATCCGAAGACGAACGATGTCGGATACGCATGCAGGCCGTGCTCGGTCAGGTCCAGGCCGTACAACTCCTCATGCTCGCTCGCCCGAAGCCCAACGGTTAGCTTGATCGTATAAAAGATAGCAAAGCTGACGGGAAATGCCCAGAGGAAAGCGGCCGCGACGCCCAACGCTTGGACACCCAACCGCGAAAAGCCTCCGCCGGCCAGCAGGCCGACATCCTTGCCGAAGATCAGCCCGAAGCCGACCAGCCAGAACAGCAGGCTGCCCAGGGAGAAGTCCATTAGGTTCTTCATGATGATGTTGCAGGCGTTTTTTTGCCCGAGTGAACCCGACCTCAACCATGGCGAACCCTGCCTGCATGAAGAAGACGAGAAAGGCGGCCAGGCAGCCCCAGAGCGTGTCGATATCGGAACCCAGGGTGCCGAGACGCTCTTCGACCGGTTGTTGGCATCGAGAAATGCGTTGTCAAGAAAAGGCACTGGGGCGGCAGGTAGGCTGCCGCCCCAGTGGGAAACAAGGAGAGTATCAATCAAGGATGCCAGTTCGCTGGTGAGAAAACAACGCGTCGACCGCCAAAGCGAATTGGTCGATACTCGGACGCCGGCTCAGGCCCAAACTCAACTCGTGGAGGCTACCGGCGTAACCGGTGGCCGCCCTGCCGTTTAGGGGGAACGGGGTAAGTTGGAAAGAGTGTGCTAGCTTTCGAGATATACCAGACAATGGCGGGTATAACCGCGATTGCGGGCGGCGCGGACGCCGGCTGTTCAACTCCGCAATCCGTCATCACTCTCACTATCGGCGTAACTAATACGCCGTATACACGTCAAAGTAGGCAGAGTAACGCCAAAACGGCAAACTCGGTCATCGAGGCGAGAAAGCTTGACGCCTGTACGGAATGTAAGGCCAGATGCTTTGGGATGTAGTGGCTCCCCCCCCTGGGCATCGGCATGCCCGTGAGGCCGGCCGCTGCTTATTTGGCTGTCAGGACTAAGGCCAGGCGGAAGCCGAGGCCTTCGCTGATGGCGTCCGGCAAAGACTTCCACCGATACGCCGACCGGCAGAGTTCCGCGCGGCCGCTCAAATAGCTGCCGCTACGGTACACGCGCTCCGAGCCAGTCGGGGGACCAACTGGGTCTACCGGCGGAGACTGTGCGTAGAATTCATTGGCATACCGGTCCGAACAGTTTTCACAGACATTGCCGTGCATGTCGTACAGTCCCCACGCATTTGGTTTCCCCTGGCCAACAGGGTGCGTCCTGGCACCTGAGTTGCCCTTGAACCAGCCATGCTGCGCGAGCATTGCCGGATCGTCCCCGAAGTTGAACGCCGTTGTCGTTCCCGCGCGACAGGCGTATTCCCATTGGGCCTCCGTTGGAAGAGCGAACACCAGCCCCTTCCTCTTAAAGGCCATGTTCAACTCTGCCAGAAACGGCTGAATGTCGTCCCAACTTACCTGCTCCACCGGATTGGTCGGGTACTTGAACTTCGACGGGTTGTTTCCCATCACAGTTGCCCACTGTGCCTGGGTCACTTCATACTTACCCAGATAGAACCGTTTGCTGATCTTTACGCGATGTTGCGGTCCCTCGGAACTAATCCTAGCGACCGCCAACTTGTTGTTGGCGGCCTTCGCTCGTCCTAGGGCCGCTTGACGCACCGCGTCCGGCGAGCCCATCAGAAACTCACCGGCCGGGATTAGCACGAATTCCATCTTCACTTCGCCCGGCAGGTTGATCGCCAGTTCCTTCGCTCGTTTGGTCTTCCTGGGCCCCTTT
Source organism: uncultured Planctomycetaceae bacterium (assembly GCA_964505115.1). Classification (GTDB taxonomy): domain Bacteria; phylum Planctomycetota; class Planctomycetia; order Pirellulales; family Thermoguttaceae; genus CAZDHN01. Next base: position 3,719 of record CAZDHN010000405.1, on the reverse strand, counting down.
GAGGCCGGCCGGTCGATCTTGGCAATCTCCGCCAGCCGGCGTTCTACCTTCACTTTAGTTAAGCCGTCGGGAAGCTCGGCGGCGGCCTGCTCGTACCACTGGCCAGCGTGGAGTTGGAGGGCTTCTCGCTCCTTGCCTTTGACTTTCTCGCCAAGCGCCCACCAGGCGTCGGCCAGTCGGATCCGGTCGGCCGGACCGGCATCGAGTTCCTCGGACGCGAGCGCCTTCATCGCCGCACTGCTGCATCTAGCCAAATGGGGTAGCGCTTGCTCCCAGTCGCCACGTTGAGAGTACAACCAGCGGCCCATTGCCAAGTTGGCGGCCGGGTCGTCGGGATTCGTCTTGAGCGTCTCGCGGACAGTCGCCAAGCCCTTGAACTCGTCGGCCATCTTGCGGACCGCGTTGCGGCGGTCAAACGTCCGTTTGCGCAATTCCCGGTCGCCCGCGCGGCGGGTCAACTCGTAGGCTGCCTCGGCAATGTTCATCGCAACGTCGTGGCGGCCGGCGTCGATTGCCTCGTCGATCACCGGGTCGGCCGCCTCGATAAACGCTCCGATCCGCTTGACTTCCGGTTTGCCCCCTTTGCCCGAAAGACCCGAGACAAAGGTTGCCAGCATCTTCTGCTTGCCTTCCAGCGCGTCCACCTCAAACTCGTCCCCCATGGCGTCGAAGATTTCGAGCATCAGGGCCGGATCACCACCCCGGCAGGCCGCCTTCATGGCCGTTTGGAAATAGACAAACTTTTCGACCGGGTCGCCGGGAGATTCGTTGCTTGATTCGAACAGTTTCTTGGCCAGCGCGATTTCCTCTTCGGCGGTACGCTTCTGGGAGAGACTGTAAACCTCGTTGAACTGCTCGTCCATTTTATTCTGTTCCGCCGCCGAGGGAACTGGGAGCTTTTGGTCTGTCGCCGGTTCCATCTCCGGTTCTTTGGCCGGTTTCGGCATAGCGGTTTCCGACGCGGGCGGTGTCGGCTCGGTCGCGGCAACCGTGGGCTCGACGGGCGGCTTTTCCTCCGGCGCAACTTCGGCCGGCGGCGGTTGAACTGTAGGTTCCGGCTCGATACCGCTGCCGGACTCGTTGGGACGCTCTTTAGGCCGTTCTGGCGGAGCCGGTTTCGGCGGCAGGCTGGGCAGCGGTTCTTGCCGGTCCCGCGACACGGCGGCGATCGGCTGCAACTTCCGTGCCGGCTCGCTGCCACGCTTCATCTCGATAACAACGATCACCGCCAGCAGAATCAGGCCAACCGCAACGGCACCGCCAAGCATGAGCATGCGCGGCCGGGCCTTCTTGCTTGCAGCCTCTACCGGCTTTTTGCGTTCGATCACTTCCACGAAGCCGCCCATCTGCTCGCGAAGCTGCTTGTCGTACTCGGCCTTCTTTTGCGGATTCAAGAGCGTGATCTTGGCCCTGGCAACCTCATTGAGGAGTTCTTGAGATTCGGCCGAGTGTTTGCCCGTCTGATATGTCCGAAGGTGGACCATTCGCTGGTCGCCGCAGGCTTCGATCACGTCCGGGTCGTCCTCGAATACCCCCACGCCTAGCAGCCCGTAAAGCGTCGGCGGCTGATCCTCGCGTTTGATGCCGAGCCATTTGTGATAGGGGTCGAACGTTTCACTCATAGTCTTACCGGGGAATCTGCTTGCAGAATTGACCACTTAATGGTGCAAAGTATAGGCACTGCCAGAGGGTGGTTCAAGCAGGGGTCCCTCGATGGAATGGCCTGGCGGCGGGGGCTTCAACGCAACGAAGCCCCAGGGTCATGCTCCCTGGGGCTTCGAGCTCGGAGATTACGCTGCATTTCCGACTGTCTAGAACTGCACGATCATGTCGAGAGACCAGAGGAACTGGTTATCGCTGGTGAAGTCGTTGAACGGTCCACCGTCAACGGGCACTTGTGGGTCGGCCCAATCCCAGCGGACCTCGCTACGGACCGTGAGGTTGGGATTGTGCATGTACTTCACGCCCAGCGTGAGGTCCTGCCATATCGTGGGGATCGCGGCGCGCTGGTAGCCCTTGGGCGCGCCGATGCCGCGGATCCGAGCGCCCTGTTCATCGTCGAACAACTCGTAGCGGACCCCGACGCTCCATTTGTCGTTTATCGCATAGAACAGGTAGTTCACGAGACTGTACCAGGCCGCGTCCTGACCGTTCCCCAAGGCGTCGTTCTCGTAGCCAAGGTCGTTCTGCAAAACATAACTGAACTTGGCGGGCAACTCCTGCTCGTAGACGATACTGTAGACCATGCGGTTGTTCTGACCGACCGGGTTGTTGTTGCCATTGCTGACGGCGAACCGCACCCGGGTGCCGGTCTCGTCGATGTTGTACGTGAGACCGCCAAGGAATCCGAAGTCGCTGTTGTTTCCCGTCCATTGGTTCCAGCCGCGTTGGAAACCGCCGGTAACCGATAACCGGTCGGTTGCGTCGTACGTGGCCAGCATGCCCGTATAGGTAAGTGCCTGGCCGTAGATCTTGGTGTACGAGTGCGAATAGAAGAAGTTCTTCGGCGCCTGGGCGTATTCGTACCCAAGTATGGTGAAGAAGTGTCCGGCGCGGACGGACAAGTTGTTGTAGGCCACGTCGGCATAACACTGGGGTAAGGCGACGTCGTAGAACCCGGTTGCGCCGTTCCAGGTGGTTTCCAGGCCGTTGGCCACGATGAAGCGGCTGTCGGTTCCGTAGTTGAAGTCGACGTGGCCGCCGATGTCCCAGCCGTATCCGCCTCTGTCGACCGTGCGGTCGACGAAGACCCAAAGCTGGTTCATCTGGTACTGGTTGGGGAAGTCGTTGAAGCCGACCGGACCGTTGAATGGCGGGGCTTGCGGATCGGCCGGATTGGCCGTGAACCCCTGATCGAGCCAACCGCCGACCTCGATATCGCGACGAGCCAGCGCTCGGGGCGCGAACAGTCTGGCCGGTGGAATCAATAGCCCACCGTGGCAGGACGGGCTGCGATCGCCGTAAACGGGTTGCTCGAAGTCGCTCCGCGCGTAGGGAGACGCGAGGCCCGCAACGGCGTCGCGGGGTTCATCGCCGACGGCGTCGGGCGAAGGCAGCGAGTCTTCCAGTGTCTCTTTCGCCTTCTCTTCAACAAACGGGTCCGGGGCTTGCTTGGTTTTGCTTTTTGCTTTGTTCTTCTTGGCGTTCTGTTTCTTCTTCTTGGCCTTGTTCTTTTCGGCGGCGGTTGCGTATCCCGGATCGTTCGGGAGCCTCCTCGGCGCCTTGGGCTTGGCCTTTTCCGCCGGGGCCTCAATAGGGTCTTCAGCGGCATCCGCGAGGCGGTCGCCCGAATCGGCGGTGCCGCGTGTCGCTGTGTCACGCGCCTGGAAGTCGGAACTAAAAAGGTCGTCGGCCCGGGACATTTGGGCCATGGTCGTGCCCGCCAGGAAAACGACGGCGCACAGAGACGGGGCAAGGATTCTCATCAGACATCTCCATTGAGCAACAAACCGGGGACGGGGCACGCCCTTCCTCACATTTGACAAATTCGTCAAACTCGTTATCGACCCCGACTACCCGCAAAATCCGTACAAACTACCCGCCAGCCACGGCAAAAACACGCTTCTGCCGCCCCGCGTGGTAAACTTTAACGGTTACGCGGACATTGCGGCTGGGATGCTCGCCGATTTACCGCGAGTGGCCAGGCGACGGTTCGAGGAGAGCGGTCCCATGGGGGGGGGCATATAAAGCCGCGACCGTTGGTCGCGCTCAGAATTTCG
>CAZDHN010000404.1:0-6152 GCA_964505115.1 uncultured Planctomycetaceae bacterium | reverse complement strand
GGTGAGGTTCAGAATGGTCGGTTTGTCGGTCGTGGCCGTGTAGTGCATCCGCAGTTCGTTGTCGTCGGTCAGGCTGTAGGTGACCGTCGTGTTGAACTTGCCCGGATAACCTTCCTCGCCGTCGGCCGATTCGTAAGAGAAGGCAACGCCGGCGGAGTTTTCGGTCTCGACCGGCTCGGCCCGCCAAACAACCCTGGCGAAGTTTGCCTCGCCGCCGTGCAGGTGGTTGGGGCCGTCGTTCAACGAAAGCGAGTATTCGACGCCGTCGAGCATGAACTTCCCCTTGGCGATCCGCCCGGCGAACCGCCCGCAGGTCGCGCCGAAGTAGGGGTGCCCGGCCAGATACTGGTCGCCCGACTCGAGGTACAGCGTGACGTTATCCAGCTTACCGTCGCGGTCGGGCACCTCAACCGCCGTGATTGTGGCCCCGTAGGTCATAACCTTCAGCTTCAAGCCGGCCGAGTTGGTCATCGTATACAAGTCGACCTCGATACCGTCCGACGTTTTCGCGAAGAGAGTTTTTTCGATGCTCATTTGTCGCATATCTCCGTAATGATGATTTATTAACCGCTGCCGACACGAATACCGCCGTTTATCCGGCGGGCTTGTCACGCCGCCATTATGATGATATTCCGCACGGCGTCCAGCCCCCGCCGAGAGCACGCATACCCCAGGGGAGGTATTCCGCGAGTAAGGCGGCGTAAGCGGCGTGTTGACACCCATCGGCACGCGGCAATAATGGAGTTGAGTGTAACGATCTTTTCCAGTGCCTATTGGTTATCGGCCCAGTCGATGCCAATTCAGGCCCGATTACATCTTCGCCAGATTGAAGCCAGCCGATGAGCAAGACGCAATCCGCCGCACGGGGTCTGCCGGAGTTCGATCCGCAACTGCTGCTGACGCTGGCGGAGAACAGCGACGATTTCATCTGCCTGGCCAATTCGCACGGCCGGCCGTTCTATTTGAACAAGGCCGCTCGTCGTCTGGCCGATCTCGACGAGGCAACGGACCTCTCTTCCGCCAGCCTGCGCGACTACTGCTCGGAGGAGTCCTGGACCGAGCTGCGCGACGTGGGCGTGCCGGCCGTCAACAAGACGGGCCGCTGGGAGGGAAGTTGCCGGCTCCGCGACTGCAAGCACGATAAGTTGATCGACGTGGATACGACCATGCTCAAGGTGCGGGGGCTTACCAGCGATGCCCCCGCCTGCCTGGCGATTATCCACCGCGAGGCCGGCTTGCGGCAACAAATGGAGGAAGCGCTGGCCGAAAGCGAGGCGCGCAAACGGGCGATCCTCGAATCGGCGCTCGACCCGATCGTTACCATCGATCACGACGGCCTGATCACCGAATTCAACCGCGCTGCCGAACAGGTCTTTGGGCACCCGCGCGAAACGGTGCTGGGCCGGCCGCCCTCGGAAATCCTCTTCCCTCCGGCAAAGATCGCCGGGTATCGGAACCGCATCGACCGCTACCTCGACGCGGGCGAGGGGTCCATGCTGGGTAAACGATTCGAGGTCACCGCCGTCCGGGCCGACGGCGAGACCTTTCCCGCCGAAATGGCAATGACCATCAGCCGGCAAAACGGCCTGCCGGTGCTAACCTTCTTCGTCCGCGACATCAGCAAACAGAAATCGGCCGAGGAGGAACAGGAACGCTACGCGAACGAACTGGAACGCTCGAACAAGGAGTTGGAGCAATTCGCCTACATCGCTTCACACGACCTGCAGGAACCGCTGCGCAAGATTCGCACTTTCGGCGATCGTCTGCAAACGAAGTACGGTGAATCTCTGGACGAGACTGGAAGCGAATGCCTGGAGCGGATGCAGAGCGCCGCCGGAAGGATGCAACAGTTGATCAGCGACCTGCTGACGCTCTCCCGAGTGACCACCAAGGTACAGAAATTCGTCCCCACCGATCTGGCACAAGTCGTCGCCGAGGTGGTTTCCGATCTGGAGGGACGGATCGAGCAGGTCGACGGGCGGGTGGAGATCGGACGCTTGCCGACCATTCAAGCCGATCCGTTGCAGATGCGGGAACTGCTCCAGAACCTGATCGCAAACGCTTTGAAGTTCCGGCGAGAAGAGCAACCGCCGGTAGTGAAGGTTGAAGGCCGTTTCGTCAAGGGACGCAACAATCGCACGGAGGGCAGTTCGGCGGCCGACGAACTCTGCCGAATCCAGGTATCCGACAACGGGATCGGGTTCGACGAGAAGTATCTCGACCGCATCTTCAAGATATTCCAGCGCCTGCATACTCGCGAGGCCTACCAGGGAACGGGCATGGGGTTGGCCATCTCTCGCAGAATAGCCGAACGCCACGGCGGAACCATTTCGGCCCAGAGCACGCCGGGCCGGGGATCCACCTTCACGGTTGTGTTGCCGGTTGTCCACCGCAAGAAGGGAAGATAGCCGATGTCCGACCCGCAAAAGCCGTTTGAAATTCTGATGGCCGACGACGACGCGGAAGACTGCCTGTTGTTCAAGGATGCCTTGAACGAGACGGGGTTGAGCCACCGCGTCGACTTCGTCGCCAACGGTGAAGAACTGATCGAGAGGTTGAGCCGCGACGGGCAAGACGCCGGAGCTTCGCCCCCACCCGACCTGATCCTCCTCGACCTGAACATGCCCCGGATGGACGGTCGCGAGGTGTTGCGCACGTTGAACCGGAACGCCCAGCGGGACGATCAATCGCGTCGGTGTCCGATCGTGGTGCTGACCACCTCGACGGCCGAAGACGACGTGGCTTTCTGCTACCGGATGGGCGCCAGTTCCTACATCACCAAACCCGCAACATACCGCCAATGGGTCGAGTTGATTGAAAACCTGAGCAAATACTGGTTCAATATGGTCGAGTTGCCGCCTTCGTAGGGCGCTTTAGGGCCGTGAGCCGTGAGCTATGAGCTATGAGCTATGAGCTATGAGCTTTGAGCTTTGAGCAGTGAGCTTTGAGCTTTGAGCTTTGAGCTTTGAGCTTTGAGCTTTGAGCAGTGAGCGATGAGCTTTAGGTGTGCTCACGGCTCACGGCTCATGGCTCATGGCTCACAGCTCAAGGCTCACAGCCTGACCAACAACGTTCGAGGCTAATGTTACAGTGAGCACTTACAGCCCACAAATCAGAATCCTGCTGGTTGAGGACGACCCCGACGACGTCTGGGTGATGAGGAACCTGTTGGCCGACCGCTGGGACGGGCCGATTGAACTGATTCACGTCGAGATGCTCTCCTCCGGGCTGGAACGCTGCGCCAGCGGTGAAATCGACGTGATCCTGCTCGACCTCTCATTGCCCGACAGCCAGGGGCTGGAAACCTTTCTGCTCATGCACGCCCGGGCAGGCGAGATACCGATCGTCGTGCTGACCGGATACGACGATTCGCGAACGGCCGTCAAGGCGGTTCAGGCCGGCGCGCAAGATTACCTCGTCAAGGGGCAGGTCGACGACAATCTGCTGATCCGTTCGCTTCGCTACGCCATCGAGCGGAACAAGCGGCATCGTGTCGAACGCGAGCTTCAGGCCACCTCGGAGGAGTTTCGCATAGCACAGCGAATCCAGAAACGGCTCTTTCCCACCAGACCGCCCGAGCTTGCCGGGTTCGACATCGACGGCGCTTTGTACCCGGCAGCGGCGACCGCCGGCGACTATTTCGACTTCATCCCCATGCGCGACGACTGCCTGGGAATCGTGCTGGGCGACGTGAGCAGCCACGGAATGGGGCCCGCCCTGGTTATGGCCGAAACCAGGGCCTGCCTGCGATCGCTGGCACAAGCCTACTCCGACGTGGGTGAGATTCTGACCAGAGCCAACCGGGTTCTGGCCGCCGATACCGAAGAGTTCCATTTCGTCACGCTCACGCTGGCGCGGCTCGATCCGCGCACGCGAAGCATGGTCTACGCCAGTGCCGGGCAGCGGGCGTATGTCCTCGACCCGTCCGGCGAAGTGACCACGCTCGACAGCACGAGCCCTCCGCTGGGAATCGACAAGCGGTTCGAAGTACCCTGCGCGCCCGCCCTGACACTTGAACCCAACCAGATAGTAGCCTTCTTCACCGACGGCATAACCGAGGCCGAAGCGCCGAACCATGAACGCTTCGGCACCGAACGGACGTTGGATCTGATTCGCGGCTCGCGACATTTGCCGGCCGGTCAAATTATCGAACACCTGCACCAGGAACTCGACAAGTTCACCCATCAGCGACCACGCCGCGACGACATGACAATCGTCGTGCTCAAGGTCGATCCATCCTCTGCTTCCGACACTTGAAAGGAAATTCATGTCGTTCTTGCCGCACAAGCTACTATATCTATCCGTACTGGTATCCGTGGTCGCATCGGTTCTTGCCGGTTGCGGTCCCGACCGGCCGGAAACAATGCCGGTTACCGGTATCGTTACGCTCGACGGCAAGCCGGTCGCCGGCGCGGCCGTGATGCTGATGCCCAAAACCTCCGGGCGGCCCGCTACCGCCGAGACCGACGAGTCGGGCGCTTTCTCCGTGATGACGTTCGAGCCGGGCGACGGGGCCCTGCTTGGCAAACATGCCGTTACCGTAACCAAGAAGAAGGTCACCGGCATGCTTGCCGACAAGGACGGCCTCTCGGGTGGCGTCGCGCCGGGCGGCATCCAGGTCGAGTGGCTCGTGCCCCGGAAATACTCCCTCCCCAAGACTTCCGGGCTGACCGTCGAGGTCAAAGACGACATGCCCCCGCTCGTCCTCGAGTTGAAAACCAACTGACCCCCGCCATGCCCGAACTACCTGAAGTTGAAACCATGCGGCGTGGCGTGCTGGAGATCGTCGGCCGCCGCATCCGCGACGTGCGCCAGCCGCGCTGCGAGTTGAAGCCGATCAAGATTACGCCGCGGTTTAGCGATTTCCGCCGCCGTGCCGTTGGTCGGAAGATCGTGGCCGTCGAGCGACTGGGTAAACGAGTTGTCGTCGAGCTGGACAGCGGCGATCGGATAATCTTCGAGCCGCGCATGACCGGCCGGCTACTGTTGGTCAACCCACCCGACACCAAGCACCTGCGATTGATCTTCGATCTATCCGGACGCCCCGCGCGCAAGCTGCTGTTCTGGAACCTGCGCGGGCTGGGTGTCGTGCATCTGATGTCGCCGCGGCGGTTCGCCCAACAGTTCAGCCCGGACAAGACAGGCCCCGACGCCTTGGCAATTTCCACCGAATTGTTGAGCGAGCGGCTCGGGCGAAGCGCTCGGGCGATCAAAGTGGCACTGCTCGACCAACGGGCCGTGGCCGGTATTGGGAACATATATGCCTCCGAGATATTGCATCGTATCGGAGTGCATCCCGAGCTGCCCTGCAACAAGCTCCGTCCGGCCCAGTGGAAGAAGCTGCACGCCGCCATCGTCCAGGTGTTGGACGAAGCGATTCTGCACCAGGGGTCAACCCTCTCCGACGGCAACTATCGAAACGCACAAAACGAGCCGGGCGGTTTCCAAGACCACCACCGCGTCTACCAGCGTACCGACGAGAAGTGCCCAACCTGCCGGCGCGGCACGATCGCCCGGATCGTCCAAGCCCAGCGCTCCACCTTCTTCTGCCCCCGCTGCCAACGGATGTAGACAATGGCAGGATCGGCTTGGGTATACCACCCCTACTACGGAAATTCGGCGATTACGCGTTCGCCGGTCCGATCGACTGGCGGAAAACGCCCGGCGGGTTCCGACCGCATGAAGAGCGAATAGCCGTCGTCTTGATAGACGCGACGCCAGGAAGCAGGTCGGTCGGATGCCGCGTCGGCACCCACGTCCTCCATCAATCGGTCCAGTCGGCTTTCGTGGGGAACGAGCACGGCGTCGGTCGGATGCCGATCAAGTGTCTTCTCCCAACCCGGTACGACGCAGTAGAAATCGACGCTCTCGTCGAGCGTCCCGGTCGGATAGGCGGCCTCGTAACGGCTGTCGATACTGACCTTCACCTCCGGATACAGCTTCCAGGAAACGTAGGCTCCAACGCCGAACGGAACCATCAGGTTGCCCGAAAAATTGTGCTTGGCCAGATACTCGACGGCACCGGCAGGGTAGACCGGGGTCGGCCCGTCCACTTCGGCCTGGGCGGTCGGCATCCAGACCTCCCAAACGCGGTTGTAGGTCGCCGAGCACAACGAGGCCACGGCCACTAGGCTCCAAAGCCCAAACAGAAA
>CAZDHN010000403.1:0-6167 GCA_964505115.1 uncultured Planctomycetaceae bacterium | reverse complement strand
GCATCCTCGCCGATTCCCGGACTCGAACGCCAGGAGGGAAAGATGCGGAACCGGTTGGGACCTTCTCGCTTGACGCCCTTGAGGCTCCGCGGGCAACTGCCCTCGAAACCGACCACGATCCGCACCGCCTGCTTGTCGGTCGCCTTATCGCCGGTCGCCTTATCGCCGGTCGCCCGATTCTCTGCCCCTACCGCTACGGCGGCGACAAGCATCAGCAGGATCGTCGTGGGTCGAATGTTCATGGTGGGTCCTTCTACAAAGCCGCGACCGTTGGTCGCGCACGGGGCAAGAGGATGTGGTTTTCCAGAACTTCCAGCGCGACCAACGGTCGCGGGTTTATGCGTACAGGTCATCGGCCACGAAATCGAGGCCCAACGCCAGCAATGTTTCACGGGTGGGTAGGCCGGTTTGCGTGTCCCAGCCCATCGCTTCGAGATAGTCCTCGACTTGGGCGTCGATGTCGACCGTGCGACCGGCCGTGGGGCCTTCGCTCAGCGGCGGGCTGCCAATCACGCGGCCGGGCATTTGGAAGTCGATGTTCCGCACGCCCTCGCGAGCGTTGAAGGCCATCCGCAAGGCGGCGATCCGGTCGCCACGCTCCAGCACGTCGTCCAGCGTGAAAGGCCGGCCCGTCACGCACGATAACGAATCGACCAGGGCGTCGGGTGTTAGCGTCAACAGCACGAACATGCACATGCCGGCCGAACTGCCCGCGTGGAAGAAACCGCTCATCTTCTTGTGGGCCTTTCCCTTACCCGGGTAGTGGTGTCGGGGCTGCGGCTGCTCGATCAGGCCGGGCGGGCCGGTGCCCAACTCGGATACCCAGGTGCTCATCTGCGTATGCCGGGCCGGGGTGGCGTCCATCTTGTAGCTGGTCGCCGCGCCGGGAAGCAGACGTGGATCGTGCATCGGCGGCTCCTCGCCGCCAACATGCACGGCGAACTCGGCCGAGCCGCGCCCAATCCGCTCGGCGGCCAGACGAGTGCCGTCGGCCAGCACGGCGCCAAAACCCTCCCGGGCGGCCATCGCTCGGGTTAGGTCGACGATCGCTTGGGCATCTCCCCAGCGTAGTTCGATTCCGTCAGTTTCTTCCGGGCCAATTATTCCTCGCTCGAAGCACTCGATAGCGAAGGCCACCGTGGAGCCGGTGCCGATGGTGTCCAGGCCGGCCCGATTACAGATGTCGTTGCAGAGATTGATCGAGGCCAGATCGTCGTTGAGGCACATGCTGCCGAAGGCGCCCAGCGTCTCGTACTCCGACTTGTGTCCCTTGCAGGCGAAGGGCCCTTCGTCGACTTGGGTCAGACCGCCGCAGGCCAGCGGGCAGCGCCAGCAACCGTATTTCTTGTATTCGATTCCGATTGCCGCGTCGTCGCTGATCTTCTTGGCGCCCGGGAATTCGGTTTCGGCCACGCCCGCCCAGTTCTTGGTCGGCGTATCGCCCTTGGCGGCCAAGGCGGCCATGCTGCCGCAGGTGCCGTAGGTTCGCATGCCAGTCCATCTGGGTTGCGACTTGAGAAACGCGCGATGCTTCTTCATCGCCGCCTTCATCCCCTCGGGATCGGCGATCGGTATGTCGATCTTCTTATCGCTGGAGACCACGACGGCCTTGAGCCGCTTGGAGCCCATCACGGCGCCCAGGCCGCTACGTCCGGCCGCCCGGGCCTTGTCGGTCATGACGGCGGCCAGCAGGCTCACCTTTTCGCCGGCCGGTCCGATGCAGGCTGCCTGGGTGCCGGGGCCGTACTGCTGCTTGATTCGCTCGTCGGTCTCGGCGGCGTCGAGCCCCCAGAGTTCGTCGGCCGGCAGGAGTTCCGCCTTGCCGTTGCGAAACAGCAGGTAGACGGGCGTTGGGCTTTGGCCGCTGACGATGATGCCGTCCAAGCCCACGCCTTTCATGGCGGGTCCGAACTGTCCGCCCGAGTTGGCGTCGCCCCAGCCACCCGTCTTGGGACTTTTGGCAACAACCACGTATCGGTTGGTGGTGATTCCGCCGGTGCCCGTCAACAGTCCGGCGAAGAACCCCAGCGTGTTTTTCGGTCCCAAGGGATCGACGCCGGGCGGCTGCATCCGGTACAGGTAGTAGGCACCCAGCCCGTACCCGCCCAAGTAGGTCAGATATAGTTCGTCGTCTGGCTGTTCGATTCGGGTGGTTCCGCTGGTCAGGTCGACCATCAGAATGTTACCCGCCGTACCGGGGATCGGCATATGCTTGGCTCCTTCAATCTGTCAACCATGATGGTGGCAGGTGGCAAACGGCGTGTCAATAGGCGGCCGTTGCCCTACACGAGACCTGCAAGTCAGGCTTTTCGGGAGGGCGAGGCTCCTGCCGAGCCGGGCAGTGCAAATGAGTGCCTTGACGAATTCGGCTCGGCAGGAGCCTCGCCCTCCCATTTTGCAGCATACAGTTCTCCTGCGTTGCCTTACTTCCGCTAGGCGGCCGGCTCGTTTATAGTAACGTGTGTGCCATGTCCGAAATTACCAGCCTACAAAACCCGCGAGTGAAGGATGCCGTTCGGCTCCGCGATGGCCGGCACCGGCAGCGGCGCGGACGGTTCCTGATCGACGGGATCAGGGAACTCGGCCGGGCGATTGACGGCCAGATTGAACTTCTCGAGGTCTTCATCTGCTACGAGAAGTGTACTCGACAGCAGGTGCGGATACTTAGCGGTATGCTCGGCGACTTTGACTACGCCGATGTCCTCTACGTCAGCCCGGCGGTGTTCGAGAAGCTGGCGTTTGGCGATCGGTCCGAAGGCGTGGTGGCGGTGGCGGAAATGCCCGAGACGGGCCTGGACGGGGTGAACCTGACGGATAATCCGCTGGTGGTCGTGCTGGAAGGCGTCGAGAAGCCGGGCAACGTGGGCGCCGTGCTCCGCAGTGCCGACGGTGCCGGCGCCGATCTGATTATCGTGGCGGACGGTCGAACCGATCTCTACAACCCCAACGCAATCCGCGCCAGCCTGGGCACCATCTTCACCCGGCAGGTTGCCGCGGCCACGACGGCCGCAACGCTCGACTGGCTGCGTCAAGCGGGTCTTGCCATTTTCGCCGCCCGGGTAGACGGATCCGTGCCCTACACGGAGGTCGACTATCGCGGCCCCAGTGCCATTGTGCTGGGTAGCGAGGCCAAAGGACTCTCCTCCGCCTGGTCGGCCGACGACGTCACGCCGATCAGCCTGCCATGCTCGGCTCGGCCGACAGCCTGAACGTCTCCGCCACCGCCGCCGTGCTGCTCTACGAGGCACGCAGGCAGCGGACGTTGTAGCGCGGCCGCCACCCGGCCGGGGCGCCCATTGCAGTTGGAGGCGGGGACGAATACAATGATGGTCTTTGTATAATCAATGTGTATCGTCCATGATGCGTTGCCGGCCAACGTTAGCAGTCTGTCACGGGCAAAGTGATGGGTGCCACTGCTGGCTTGTCCAGCAGTGTGAAGTACACTCGCCGCCAAGACACTGCTGGGCAAGCCAGCAGTGGCACCCCGCCGGAGTGAAAGACGGGGACTGGCTCCGAGCCCGAAATAGATTGGATTCTCGCAAGAATGGTTGCCGCCGAAGTTGAAAGCGTGGCCGAAATTAAAGCCGCGGCCGTTGTCGGCATGGGCTCGATGGGTACGGGCATTGCGCTGGCGCTAATCAACGCGGGCGTGCCGGTGGTGGTTCGCGACGAAGACGAGTCGGCACTGCAAAAGGGGATGGAGCGAGTCAAGGCGTCGCTGGAGAAAAGTGTCCGGCAGGGGCGGATTACGCGGGAGCAGTTGGACGGGAGGCTGGGGCTAATCAGCACGACAACCGCTTGGGAGGGAATCGGCAAAAGCGATCTGGTTATCGAGTCGGTCTTCGAGGACCTCGACGTGAAGCGCTCGGTGCTCGGCCGTATCGAAGAGGTCTGCGACGAGCGGACGATCATCGCCTCGAACACCTCGACGATCAATCTGGATCTGCTGGCCGAGGCGGTGCAGAAGCCCGGGCGGTTTGTGGGAATGCACTTTTTCAATCCGGCCCAGCGGATGCCGCTGGTCGAGATCATCACGCGCGAGGCAACCAGGCCCGAGGTGGTTGCCACGGCGACCGCGTTTGCCAAGCGGATCGGCAAGACGCCCGTGCAGGTGAAAAATCGCGAGGGGTTTTTGGTCAATCGGATATTCCTGCCTTACTTGAAGGAGGCGTTCTGGCTGTTGGAGGACGGGGCGGAGCCGCCGGAGGTGGACGCCGCCATGGTCGAGTTCGGCTTCCCCATGGGCCCCTTGGTGCTGACTGACATAGTGGGTCTGGACATCTTCATGCATGCCGACACCGTGTTGACTCGCGCGTTTACCCATCACGGTGGGCCTTCGGCTATAGCCGGCGAGCTTGTGCGGCGGGGGCATTTGGGGCAAAAGAGCGGCTCGGGCGTTTACAAATACGAGCCGGGAGATTATACACCACACCTGAACGACGCGGCCCGGCAGATCATCCAACGCGCCCGGCAGGCCAGCGGGCGGCCGGTTGCCGCCATCGATCGGGCCGAAATTACCCGGCGACTCGTGCTCCGCTTGGTCAGCGAGGCCTTCCGCGTCATGGAAGAGGGCGTCACCCGCTGCGAGTCGGATCTCGACGCGGCCATGGTGCTGGGGACCGGCTTCCCCGATTTCCGCGGCGGCGTGCTGAAATACGCTCGCGACGTTGGGCTGGAGCGTATCACAAGCGAACTGAAAGAACTAACCGAGAAACACGGCGAGCGGTTTATGCCGAGAGGGGTGAGGGATTAGGGACGAGGGGCGAGTATTTTGATAGTGTCGTCGCGTCGAAATCCTCGTCCCTCGTCCCTAACCCCTAGCCCCTCGTAAACAACGAACACCAACTCAACAAGAGGAGTTAGACCATGTCGTCTGCCCCACAGCGGAAGGACTTCAAAGCGACTGACAAGATGAAAGAGGTGATGGGGAATTACTTCGTCGAACTCTGCCGGGCAGCCGAAGACGGGAAGAAAACCGCCTGGTGTACCAGCGTGGGTCCGGCCGAACTGCTTCGGGCGATGGGCTTCAACGTCTACTTCCCGGAAAACCACGGCGCCATGTTGGGTGCCACGCGGATGGCCACCGACCTGATCCCGCTGGCCAACGCTCGCGGCTTCTCGCCCGACATCTGCTCGTACCTGACCAGCGACGTCGGGTCGTACCTGAAGGGCGAGAGCCCGTTGCACAAGATGAAGCTTTCCGGTCCGCCCAAGGCCGACGTGCTGGTCTACAACACCAATCAGTGTCGCGACGTGAAGGACTGGTTCCAGTGGTACGGCCGCGAGTGGAACGTGCCTTGCGTGGGCATTCACACACCCCGGTCGATCGGCGACTTGAGCGAATCGATCATCGACGACGTGGCAACGCAGACGGAAGCTTTGGTCGAACCGCTCGAAGCGGTGGCGGACGAGAAGTTCGATATCGACAAGCTACGGGAGGTCATCGGCCTTTCGTATCAATGCACCGAGCTTTGGAAGGCCGTCCTGGAAGCGGCCTCGAACCGGCCTTCGCCGCTGACCTTCTTCGACGCGACCGTGCAAATGGGTCCGGCCGTCGTATTGCGCGGGCATCAAAGCGCGGTCGACTACTACAACGAGCTGTTGCCCGAGCTGAACCAGCGCGTAACCGACGGCGTGGCGGCAGTCGAGGACGAGCGGTTCCGGATTTATTGGGAGGGGATGCCCATCTGGGGCAAACTCAGCAGCCTTTCGGCGCAGTTCCTGGAGTTGAAGACCTGCGTATCGGCGTCGACCTATTGCAACAGTTGGATTTTCGACGCGCTGGATCCGGCCGATCCATTCAAGAGCATGGCCCGGGCGTACAGCAGCATTTTTATCTGCCGGAGCGACGACCGCAAGGAGCAGTACATCGAACAGATGGTCGAGAAGTACAAGATCGACGGCATCCTTTATCACGACGCCAAGACCTGCCCCAACAACTCCAACAGCCGTTACGAAATGCCGCAGCGTTTGCAGAAGAAGTTGGGCAAGCCGTACCTGGTCGTAAATGGCGACTTGAACGACCTGCGACTTTACTCGGAAGAGCAGACTCGCACGAACATCGAAGCCTTCGTCGAGCAGCTCTCGGAAGGGTGAAGTGAGCAGTGAGCGGTGAGCAGTGAGCAGTGAGCAGTGAGCAGTGAGCAGTGAGCAGTGAGCAGTGAGCA
>CAZDHN010000402.1:1359-6190 GCA_964505115.1 uncultured Planctomycetaceae bacterium | reverse complement strand
CCGCATCCAAGCCCATCATCCCCGGCAAAAATGGACTACTATCAACAGGAACTAGTTAGCAATTGCCACCGCCTTGATCCAATATACCAAGCGGCTCCACAACGGTCAACGGAAAAGGAACGCGAGGACCCAACGACCCAACGGCTGGTCCGCCGAAAGGGTGGCCTTGCTGTCCATTTCCCCCAAAGCGAATGGGTTTACGGCTTTGCTGTATCGCGGGGGGACCAAGACATGCCACCGTAGTACCAACTCGTGAAAGCTTGTGTTCTTGGCAGACTTTCGCAGGCAGCGGGAGTCTTACGCAGAGACGCCAAGACGCAAAGAGGTACGACGAGGTATTGGGATGATATCTGTCGGATGGCAATAAATCTGGAAGTTGTTCTTCCCTCGCCCCCATGGTCGGCACGCCCGACCCGTGGATACCGGCGAAAATCCCGCCCGCCCCGTCCCCCGCTCGCTTGTCTGAGCAACTCAATCAAATTACACTGATCCCTGGCCATGGACTCCCGTCCTTGGTCGGATTCACTCTCCGGCCGTTTTCGGGTTCTTTCGCCCGGCGATTGTCGTCAAGCGAGAGACCGTCGTCAACTTTTATTGACCCTTGCATGGTCAATCATCGAGGGCAAAGCTCCGGTTCCCCGGCGGAACCCCCTTGATCCGCGGATTGACCATGCAAAGATCAATAACGATCAATGGGACGCTACCCATTGTAAATCGGTAACAAAGACTGACATTATGGCAAAGACAATCTGCGTCTTCACGGCAACGCGTGCTGAATATGGCCTTTTGTCGGCTCTGATGGGGGCGATAATGGACCACCCCGATCTCAAGCTGAAGACATTGGTTTCGGGTACGCATTTGTCCGAAGACTTCGGGTCAACATATCAGGAGATTCAAAAAGATGGATTCTTGATTGACCACAAAGTCGAGATCCCGCTGAATACGGATACGGGCGTGGGTGTCAGCCGCTCAATTGGCGTTGCGGTAGAGGAATACGCAAAAGTCTTATCACGGGAGCCGCCCGATGTTCTTCTGGTGCTGGGCGACCGATATGAGGCCCTGGCTGTCGTGATCGCGGCGGCCACACTGCAAATTCCCGTGGCACATTTGCACGGTGGAGAATTAACGCGGGGAGCGCTGGATGAATACTTTCGCCACGCGATAACAAAAATGAGTCATTGGCACTTTACGGCGACGGAAGAATATCGCAAGCGTGTTATTCAGTTGGGAGAAGAGCCACAACAAGTGTTTAATGTCGGGGCGTTGGGCGTGGAGAATATCAAGAATCTAACATTACTATCGAAAGCAGAGCTTGAAGAGTCTTTGGATTTCAAGTTCAAGAAAAGAAATTTATTGGTAACATATCACCCCGAGACATTAGGCAAGGGGTCGGTGAAACAGCAGGTGGAGGCATTGCTGGAGGCTCTGTCCCGGCAAGAAGATGCGCATATTGTTTTTTCAAAAGCGAATGCGGACAAAGGCGGCCAGGTTGTCAATGCAGCGTTGAGCGAGTTTGTCCGGAAGTGTCCGTCAAACACATCCTTATTTTCTTCTTTGGGGCAGTCAAGGTATTTATCCATGATGCAATACGCGGATGCGATGGTCGGCAATTCGTCGAGCGGCATTATTGAAGCGGCATCATTTAAGTTGCCCGTTGTGAATATTGGCAGCCGTCAGGATGGACGGATCAAGCCGCTTAATGTGATTGATACTCCATCGAATACAGCCGATATTGCAGAGGCTATTCGGAAGGCTTTATCAAGAGAATTCAAAGATTCGTTGGCGGGAATAACAAACCCATATGGAGATGGCGAAACAAGCGGCAAAATCGTCTCTATTTTGGCTGATGCCAACCCGGATGACGTTTTGATCAAGAACTTTTATGATATGCCCATAAATGGGGGCGCCTATTGATCTTTGCGTAGTCAATGCGCGGATCAAAGGAGTTTCCGCCGGGGAACCGGGCTTCGCCCTCGATCATTAGCCATGCAAGGGTCAATAATGGATGAAAAGGTTATTGTGATTGGCGGCGGGGGACATGCCCGCGTGCTGTTGGATATTCTGAAGATAAATAAGGTAGATGTTCTAGGGTATGTTGATGTTCGGGAAACAGGTTTGCCAATAGCATATCTTGGGTCGGATGAAGTTCTTCTGAATAAATATTCTTCCGAGGAAGTTATCCTTGTCAACGGGGTCGGTTCGGCTAAACGGCCGGAGGATCGGCAGCGGATCTTTGAGAAGTTCAAGTCATTGAAGTACCAGTTCATCTCTGTTGTCCATCCCCGATCAATTATCGCGGAAAGCGCGGAAATAGGCGAAGGTGTTCAAATCATGGCGAACGTTGTTTTGAACCCGGGCGTGAGCATTGAAGATAATGTCATCATCAACACATCGGCAAGCATTGACCACGATTGTCACATTGGCGCACATACGCATATCGCGCCTGGCGTTACATTTTCAGGGAATGTGACCGTTGGAAAAGGGTGTCTTGTCGGGACAGGGGCCGTCGTGATCCAGGGGATAACGATTGGCGATAAGGTGTTGGTCGGCGCGGGTGAAGTTATCCGTCGTGATGTGGAAAAGGGTAAACGAGTCATTTCTTAGAGCGGGGGTTATACCTCCGCATCCATACAAAGGGAGCCCACAATGAAACGAGCCACGCTTCTTTGTTTCGTAGCCGCGGCGATTATCGCGATCGGTTTCGGCACGCCCGCCCCTGGCGACGATTCCACGCTGAAACCAAAGGACGACGGCTATCGGGGAATTTGGTTCACGTTGGGCCAATATTCCGATAAACCCTACGCAAAAAACTACTGGGACTACGGCGACAAATACTCCGGCGGGCTGGGCACCTATACGGCCAAGCACGTGCCAATCGCCGTCTACGCGCCCGAGGTGAAGAAGACATTCTTCTGCTACGGCGGCTCGAAGGAAGGGAAACGCTACCTTTACAACATGATCTCGTATTACGATCACGAAAAAGACCTGGTGCCGCGGCCAACCATCATCCACGACAAGAAGGGCGTCGACGACCCGCACGACGATTCGTCCATGACAATCGACGAGAACGGACACCTTTGGGTTTACGTGGCCGGCCGCGGCCGCACGCGGCCCGGGTTTGTCTATCGCAGCGTCAAGCCGCACGATATCGAGCGATTCGAGTTGATCTCTTCCGATGAGATCTGCTACGCGCAGCCCTTTGCCGTCCCGGGCGCCGGAATCGTCGAGTTGTTCACCAAGTATACGGGCGTTCGCGAACTCTACTGGAATTTTCGCAACCCCGACGGATCGCGCGGCGAGGACCAGAAACTGGCCGGCATGGAGGGGCAGTACCAGACGTCGTTCCAACGGGACAAGCGAATCGTGACCGCTTTCAACCGCCATCCAAAGGGCGCACCGGACCTGCGAACCGACATCTACTACCTGGAAACCCGCGACCTGGGCAAATCGTGGCAGACGATCGACGGCACGACGATCAGCCCACCGCTGGTCGACCCCAAGAACCCCGCCCTGATAAAGGCATATTCGGAAGAGGACCGGCTCGTCTATCTCAACAGCATCACGCTGGACAACGACGGCAACCCGGTAATCCTCATCGTCACCTCCTCCGACAGCAAGGCCGGGCCGCAAGGCGATCCGCGAACCTGGGAAGTGCTGCACCACAAGAACGGTAAATGGAACATCCGCAAGGTAACCAACTCAACGCACAACTACGACACCGGCCCGATCTGGGTGGAGGCGGATGGAACCTGGCGAATCATCGGCCCGACCGAGCGGGGACCGCAACGTTGGGGCGGCGGCGGCGAGATTGCCGTCTGGACCAGCAGCGACGAAGGCCGCGCCTGGACCAAACTCCGCGACGTCACCCAAAACAGCCCGCGAAACAACTCCTACGTCCGCAAGGTCTTCAAGGCCCCGCCCGACTCGCCGTTCGCCGTGCTTTGGGCCGACGGGCACGCCGACAAGCTATCGGTTTCCCGCCTCCACTTCGCCAACCGCGACGGCACCCAAGTCCGCCGCCTGCCCTACGACATGAAGGACCAGTTCGCCACTCCCGAAAAAGTTGAGTTCCCCAAGTAGCGTGCCAAGCCGGGCGGAGTCAGGCCGAGGAAATTCTCAGGCATTGGGCATTGGGGTCAACGCATTGGGGTCAACGCATTGGGAGTTCCGGGGACAGTATACATAACTCTTCGGAACTTCCTATTTCCTACCAGTCGGCTTGCAACGACGCTACCTCCAGCGGTTCCGATGAACTCGGTCCGAACGATACCTTTCTTCGCTGGGCGGCTGCTCGGCCGGATGGCCCAGCACGATCAGGCTGTGGCCGATAACGTCTTCCGGAAAGCCCAGCAATTGGCGAAGCCCGTCCATCCGGGGCTCCCTCGGATAAACGCCGCACCAAACCGCGCCCAGCCCGAGTGCGTGCGCCGCAAGCAGCATGTTCTCCGCAGCCGCCGCGCAGTCCTGGGGCCAATAGCCGGGCGATTTCTCCAGGCTGGGGTCGGCACAAATCAGGATCGCCAGCGGCGCGTGCGCGACCATCGCTGCATGTGGACAACTCTGGGGTATCTGGTCGAGTAGCTTCCGATCGTCGATCACCACAAATTGCCACGGCTGGCCGTTCCGCGCGCTGGGCGCCATCGCGGCCGCCGCAATGAGCTGCTGGATGAGTTCCTCCGATACGGGGCTGGCCTGATACTTGCGAACACTGCGTCTGGTGTGTAAGGCTTCCAGTGCGTCCATCTATTGACTCCAAAATCGGTTCTCAGTGACCCAGTTCTCAGTGACCCAGTTCTCAGTGACCCAGTTCTCAGTGACCCAGTTCTCAGTG
>CAZDHN010000402.1:0-1259 GCA_964505115.1 uncultured Planctomycetaceae bacterium | reverse complement strand
ACACGGCGGGATTCTTTCACGATGGGGCTCCAAGTCCGACCGCCGCGGCTCGGATATCCGGCAAGCGTTTCAGAACGGGCCTTGCACGACCCGGAATTCGATCTGCCTTTGGTCGAACACCTTATCGTCCTTGCCGAGGAGGCTGAGCTTTCCCTGGTATGTTCCCGGCTTGAGCGGATTGGCGATCGGCAAGAGAAGTTCGCCGCGAGGGCTTGGCTTGGCCGTTACGGTGGCGACCGAGGGCTTGCCGGCCGGACCGATCTCGAAGCGGACGCTTAACCCGGGATGCCGGCGCCGGCCCATCAGGCTGTATAGCGCGGTGATTCGCCGATCGCTGGAGTAGAGGATGTTCCGGTCGACATCGAGCGCGACGATTGTCGGATTGACCAGCCGGCTGAGCACCACGTCGTCGATGAGGAAGTCGACCCGGTCGCCGTGCTTGTAGTCCGACTCGCTGATGTTGAACTGGAACGACTGCACGTCCTTGGCGTCGATGAGCTTGGAAATCGGGATGACGATCTTCACCCATCGGTCCTTCTCGACCTCCTTGAGCCGGAAGTAGCTTTTGGTCTTTTGCCCGGCGTGCGAGAACCCAAGCCCCAGCGGCGTGCCGGGAAGATTTGACCGACTGGTGTCGGCATAGATCCAGCACTCGAAAAAGTCGTAATCGGACCAGTCGCTTGGGCCCGACTTGCGGAGCTGCTTTCCCACCCGGGGCCAGCCGACCGGGTAGTCGGCCTGGCCCTTGACGTGGTCGACGACGTTGGCGAACGCCAACGAGTGTTTGCCCGCCTTGACGTGCTCGGTGTTAGTCGACAGCGTCGTCTCTTCCGGCGAGCCGTTGTACCAATCGGATACGTCTTCCATGTCGTCCACCACCAGCCGCTCCTTAGGCGCGTCGCGAGTCAGCTTTTCAGGCGATTGCGCCTCGGCGAAGGCTCGGCGGCCGGCGACCGCCAAAAACGCACAAAAGACTAGCCCACAAACGGTGATTCGCGTCATCGGTTTGATTCCTCGTGGTTGTAAACGTCCTGGCCGGCCAGGTAGGCGTTGCCCGTGTCGAGGTTGATTCCGATCGAAGGCGAACGCCCGTATTTTAGGCGACGGCCAACAATTTCAACAGGGTCAACGGTCTGCAAATCAGTGTTATTGACCCTTGCGTGGCTAATGATCGAGGGCGAAGCCCGGTTCTCTGGCAAAAATCCGGTTCATCCGGTTGAAGCGTAGCTGGGCCACGGGATCGCCAACATTAGGGTGCG
>CAZDHN010000401.1:0-6190 GCA_964505115.1 uncultured Planctomycetaceae bacterium | reverse complement strand
CGATACCCGATGGGCAGTCGACGTGCCGCCGTAGGCCAACCCGACCTCGATCTGGAACGGGTTGCCCCGATACACGGAAGGCGGCCGGGTAGCGGCCGCGTAGAACTCGCCGGGTACCACCTGATGAAGGCCCTTGAGAATCAGCTCCTCGCCGATCGGCGAGATACAGTCGGTCGAGGGCGCCTTGATCTTCGTCTTCTGGATCGCCTGGTACACCAGATCGACCTCGTGCCGACCGATCTTCTTGGTTCGCGCCCGAGTGCTCACCTTGGCCGCTTCGCAAATTCGTCGGGCAACGGCCGGGCTGACGCGGGAGAAGGACTTGGTGAGAAACTGTGAGAGCGTCGGCTCATTGGTGTCCTTGAGCATGCTGACCAGTATCCCCAACTCGACGCCGTAGGGGTGCGGCTTGATCTCGCGGGGTTCGGCCGGCAACTCGTCGGTGACGCGAGGATATTCCTTCCGGCCGCCGTCCGGGTCGGCGTAGTGCAGTGTTACGTGCGGGTTGGCGATGGCCGTCTGCTGCAAGTACTCGTCGACGCTGCCGCGGCCGCGCTGGTATTTGGCTTCCAACTCGATCGTGACCCGGGTGCCGTGGTTCGCTTCAATCCACTCGATACCGTGCTTCTCGATTGCCTTTGCGCCACGATTACCGGGCGCGACGTCGACCCCTTCGCCGCGCCCGTTGATAATTTCGGGCAGGTTGCGCTTGGTATCGATTTGGATTTCGTAGTAATGGGCCGGCTTCCGCTGGGAAACCTTCGACATGATCTTGACCGGCTTGCCGGTGGTTAGCAGCCCGTACATGCCGGCCGCGCTGATACCGATCCCCTGCTGTCCGCGACTCATCCTCAGGCGGTGGAACTTGGAGCCGTAGAGCAGTTTTCCGAAGATCAGCGGGATTTGTTTCTTGAGTATCCCGGGGCCGTTATCCTGCACGCCGATTTTGTATCTGCCCGGGGCGGTTACTTCGATGTGGATCCAGATTTCCGGCAGGATGACGGCTTCTTCGCAGGCGTCCAGGGCGTTGTCGACGGCCTCCTTGACGGTGGTCAGGAGCGCCTTGCGGGGGTTGTCGAATCCCAGCAAGTGCCGGTTCTTGGCGAAGAACTCGCTGACCGAGATGTCGCGCTGGCTGGCGGCCATCGATTGGGCCGTCGCCCGACGACGCCGACGCTGGCCGTTGGACGATACGGAGGAAGAGGCCCGCTTGACCTTCTTAACCTTCTTGCGGGCGGCCGGTTTGGAACTGGATTTAGGACGCTTGGTTTCTACCAATCTGGGGACTTTCCTATTATCTGCGTTTCACTTGGATGGGGGCCATGCCACCAACTTGGCGAGGCAGGGCCGAAGGCACATTCGCCCGATTGAAGGCGCGGAGCGGGCTTTTTCAGCGCGCCGCGTGGGCGGGAGTTGCCTGCTCGGTTCGCGCCGAAGTTACTCCGCGGTCGTCCGGCGCGCGTTGCCTTTCTGTATAGCTGTATGGATTATAGCGGTTCCCCGGGCTGGCTCCCAGCCTGTTTTGCGTCAGGCGGCCGCACATTGCCTTTCTTTGCCATATCCCGCACATAAAGACTCACCCGCAGCACCGTTACAAGCCGAGATTCTTACTATTGACCTCAGCCACGCGGCGGTGCAATTGACCGCCGGGTGAAACCCACCGAGACTGTTTTCCCCACCAGAAAATTGCGCAAGGCCGCCGGCTCTACCGGGGGGTCGGAACTCGCCCTCGTGTCGCTTGCGAGCCGGGCAAGGCGAGGCCGCTAAATTGTGAATTGACCGCCAGCCCTTTTGGTTGCGGCATCATGCCGTGTTAGGACTCGTTAGATGAACACCAGAATGTTGCGTTTCTCCTTGGCTGCCGCGGCCTTGCTGGTCGCCTGGAATCTTGACTCGCACGAGGTCCAGGCGGCGGAGCGCGTCAGCGGCGGCGAACGGTTCTACAACTACTACGTGCCGCCGGGCGGTTACGGAGGCGTTGGGGCACAGATGTACGTCTGCCCGCGTCCCACCCCGCCTTGGGTCGGCCACACACACATTACCTACCCGCCGCTGATGCCGCACCAGTTCCTCTATAAGCACTTCAAGGTTTACCGCCGAAATCATCCTAACGCCGGCCGGACCAGAACCATTGCCATTTGGTTCTAGCGGGGACTTTTGAAATTATGCGTAGCGGGATTCGCAAGAATTCCGACCCGTGCCCGTTCGGTCTGAACTCTTGCGAGTTCAGCTACTGACATTCGCGGGCAACACAAGCAAGACACTCGGGGCATCAAGGAGGATGATAACATGAAGACCGCATTGCTCCTGATCGTTGCCGCGGTAGTGACGCTTGCCGCGGCCGATTTGGCTCGGGCGGGCGACCGTACCATAATGGGGACCGTTGCGCGGAAGCGGGCCCAAAGCTCGCCATGGCACGCCAACTACTACAACCCGGCCTGGGGAATGCCCGTGGCAGTGGTCGTGCCGCCGACCGCCAGAAGGCAAACCAATTGGGGCTGGGGCACGGGAAACACGCGAATCACCAAAATCAATCACCAGTTTGGCCGCGACTATCCGGGGCCCGGATATTACTCCCGTGGAGCTTTCCAGCCCACGCCACCCTGGCCCAGCGATACAAAGCAGTCCGGATTCAATTACGTCCGCGGACCCTGGTAGCCCAGTGTTTCGCGATCATGATTCATCTATCGATAGATACCTACCAACAACCCTCCGTTCTCGCCAACCAGGGCAGTTCAGCGTACAGCACGTTGAACTGCCCTGTTCATTTTGAGCTATGAGCTTTGAGCAGTGAGCTTTGAGCTTTGAGCAGTGAGCAGTGAGCAGTGAGCAGTGAGCAGTGAGCACGCCACGTTTTCCTTGGCTCATGGCTCAAAGCTGAATGGCACTGATATCTTGCTGATTTACCCTGTACTCGTCACGCTCCGCGTGACGCCAAAGTGGGGTCAAACGCCTCGTACATCAGGAGTTTGCCAATACTGCAATGCCTTGTCATCACGCGGAGCGTGATGAGTACAAGTGAAATATCAGTGCCATTCAGCCATGAACAGTGAGCACGCCACGTCTTTTTTCCTTGGCTCAAAGCTCACTGCTCAAAGCTCACTGCTCATAGCTCATAGCTCATAGCTCACTGCTCATAGCTCAAAAGGAACGCACAAGGTGGAAGTGATCGAGGCAAACCTTTACGACTATCCCAAGTACTACGACTTGCTGTACGGGTCCGACTGGAAAGCGGAGTTCGATTTCCTGCGAGCGTGCTTCGAGAGACACGCCGGGCGAACCGTGCGCAGGCTCTTCGAGCCGGCCTGCGGCACGGGACGGCTGTTGATAAAATTCGCCCAGGCTGGATACGAGGTGTCGGGCAACGATCTGAACGCCAAGGCGATTGCCTACTGCAACGCCCGGCTCGCGCGAGGCGGATTCGCTCCCAGCGCGTTGCTCGGCGACATGGCCGACTTCAGCTTGGATCGCAAGGTCGACGCCGCCTTCAACACCATCAACACCTTCCGGCATCTGGTCACCGAGCAGTCGGCCAGGGGACACTTGCAGTGCGTGGCCGACGCGCTGGCCGAGGGCGGCCTGTACGTGCTGGGCTTCAACCTGACGCCCGCCAGGGACCCGGTCGATGAAGAGTCCTGGTCGGCTCAATGCGGTCACTTGTGCGTCACCGCGCACATGCACTCGATCAAGCTCGATCGGCAAAGTCGTCGGGAAGACGTGGCAATGATATTGAATGTCTACACTCCCACTAGACAATTCCGCCTGGAAGACGAGTTCGCCTTCCGCATGTATTCGGCAGACCAGTTCCGCTGCCTGTTGGGCGACGTGCCCGACCTCGAACTGGCCGAAACATACGACTTCGCCTACGATATCGGGCAGCCGGTTCGGATAGACGACGAAACGGAGGACGTGGTTTACGTGCTGCGAAAAAAGTAGGGCGGCAGGGCCGCCAGCCAAACCGGTGCTTCCGCACCCAGGCAGGAAACCGCTCCCGTTGGTCGCTAAACTTTGTCAGAAACTTAACGATCTTTGAGATTAGGTATCTATTCAATCGAATGAAGCAAACCACGGATTTCACGGATAACACGGATATGTTGATAAGCGCAATAATGAAGCTGGCATCGTCTTCTCCCTGTAATCCGTGGTCAATTGCTTCAGACGGCTGAAGTGTTACGAGATTAGTAGTATAGGGTGCGTTGGCAGTTGATCCGCCCGGCTGTTATGCTGAAGCATAACCTACAAGACTCGGTTGCGGTTACGCCGCGATAGGGTACAATATTGTGGCAATCATTTGGACGGTCGAGTTAGGGGACCAGTGCCATGGATGCAACCGACAACACAACACATCTCGCTCCGGCCGATCAGCCGACGAGCGTTCACCAAATAGCCGAGCGCTTGCTGCCGGCCTACACAATCGACGGCGGCGCCGTGCGGCTGGCCGGCTGTAACCTGGAAGACCGACTCTTCGTCCGCTTCGGCTTTCAGCAGGACGCCAATCCGGCCGAACTGTATCTCGACGCCGCCGGACATGAGATCGATCCGACCCGGGTCGACACCCTGGGAATGGCCCGGACGGTCGAGTTGGCCGGGCCGGCGGAACCGGACGGGCCGGAGATCCCCGCACTAGCGGACTTGGGCCGGCAACTGGTCCGGGATAGATTCCCCTCGATGCCGAGCGCCGAGCCGATCGAAGTGTCCGCGGTCTGGTGCAAATTCGCCCAAGGCAAGGTGCGATTTATCGTCGGCGAGGACTTCGCCGATCTGCCCTTTGCCGATTGGGCCCGAACGCTACAGCCCCCGCCGTTCGTTTGCCCCTATACGGGAATTAGCACTTTTCACCTGGCGGCCACCGATGACGGACGGATCGTTCCGGCCGAGGCAATCGAGGAGTGTGCCGAGACGGGCGGCCGCCTGTTGTCCGACGATCTGGTTACCTGTTCAGTCACCGATCGTAGAGTCGATGGCCGACTGGCCGAGAACTGTCCCGTCACCGGACAGCCGGTCCTTCGCAAGGAGATGGTCGAGTGTGCCGTTTGCGGCGAGTTGGTCAGTCCCCGGGCTGTCCATCGCGGCCAGTGCGAGGCGTGCCGCAAGCTTCACTCGGTCAACAAGGCCGACCCCCGAATGGCCCGCGTGCTGGACGAACACCCAACACTGGATCGCTGGCGAAACTGGCGAATATCGGAAACCCAGAATGTTTACATCCTTTCTGCCGCCGGCTGGTTTCGACGCCTGCTGGTGGTCGTCGACCGAGACTCGCTCGAACTGAAGTCGGTGGCCACCGGGCACCGGCTCTGGGCCGGCTGGCAAGTAGTCGATCCGTCCCAGTACGCCTACGTGCTTCGCGGATAGCCAAGTGTCGAGTTCCGCTCAGCTATCCGCTCGCCCCGATAGCGTTTGTACACTCATGTGTCCAGCAAGGGCGACCGGCGGGTCGGAGAATGCCCCTGTATATCGCTTGCACCACCCGATTTACCCAGAATACGCTACTTATGCCCCTCTGTAGTGGGCGATATGGCGTGCCCATAACGCAGTCAAGGGATTATTTTCCATTCACTGGTGGCAAATATTTTTTAACCACTGGACTCGGGATTTTCTCTGATTAGAATTGAGTTAACGGCTCCCGATTACTTTTGCCTTCGTTAGAAGGCCGCGGGTGAGAAAGTCAACCCGCCTCCCCAGTGAATCGAGGAGCTATCCGGGTCTATACTACGCATGGCTACAAGCTGCGCTTCTGTCGCTATTACGTAATAGCCGAAGCCGCAATTCTCAACCGTGCGGCGTACAAGGACCTCTCCGAGCAACGAAGCTCTGGTTGTGGCACTGGATTGCTTTGCCGGCGTTAGGTTCCGTGTTTGGCCGTGCAAGATTGAGTCCGGTATGGACAACGCGAGGGTAGTGGCTCGGCCCCGCCAATTAGTAATGTGAAACAGATAGGATATTTAGGTAACGGGCTCGCTGTTTCCGTAAACGTAATTCCTTTCCAAATGACGAGGTATGCCAGCGGCTTGAAAAATCGGTGGTAGAATTTGGTGGCTTTCCGCGGCCACTGGTGAGATAATCGCTGTTGGGACTTTCGCTGTTGGGAAGTTTGTTATTCGGATGATTGCTTCGGGAAAGGGGCTGTTGATCGGCGACGCCGTGGTCATAAGCAGAAGGCTCACGCCAAAAGAAAAGCCTCTGCACCGCG